>NZ_ASSJ01000002.1 GCF_000473895.1 Rubidibacter lacunae KORDI 51-2
TCGCAGGTTTCTGCGACCTCAAGTTTAGGATATGTTTCGGGCAGCGCGATCGTGACGAGCAGACAGCGATCGTCCGACGATATCGAGCGCGCTCGCCCCAGAGCAGGTCTCGATATCCACTGTTTTTAGACGATCGTCGCAGTCAGAAGCAGACAGGATTCATGTTCTCTTTGCGAAGAAAACATAGAAAAGCTTATCTTACTTTCCCAAATTAGTAAGTGGAGTTACAGCTTCTTGATATTCGATGCTGAAATCCATGAGGTGACTCGACGGGTAAAAAAAAGAGTAAGGGAAGTGGAAGCCAGCGATCGCCAAGTTAACAGAACAATACTGCGGCAAGCGTTCAGGCATTTGAGCAATGTGGAAAATCGCTGCCAAAGCCAGAGGCTCTTTTAGTCAGCAATCGATGAAGTCTCGCATCTCTTGAGAAACGGGTTTCCGGGTAGCACCAGGACAAACTTGAAATAGCAAGACTTGCAGCGAAATCGTTGCTTACTGTAGTAGATACACCCATACTCGTACTTGACGATCTTCTCGGAAGCACCTTTGCATGACTACTACTCTCCATAGTGAGACTTCTGTTCGTGGAGATGCACTTGCCTTTGCATTGAGGACAATGCACGATTAATTAGCAGCTTCCTGAGAGTTCGTGATAGCACTACCTCAAGCGAGCTTTAGAACCTGACTATATTTCAATGCCAAGCATGTATTTCAAGGTATGTACCTTAAAGGAACCCACATAGTCCACTTAGGGGGGTTTATTGGTACTTGCAAACGTCCTTCTTTATCTACACGACCTTCTGACTTTGCGATCGCTATTCCCTCACGTATAGAAATTCGGGATCCATAGCCAAAATGTTCTGATGTCAGAGTCAGAGAAGATTCAAGCCCAACTACAACCATCAAGCAAATCAAAATTTTGACAAAGTACTGCCAGTAAATCAGCTTAGGAAAACGCAGCCGATCTTGAGAAGCTGAGATTATTGCAATGCAACTAATCTGTAGAAAAACTGCTATCAGATTAGAAGGCATTGCGTAGACAATGACTGGCTCTTTTATAAAGTGTAACAATACATTAGGGCGCCACAAAACGACTAGAGAAGAGGTTGAGAACCAAAAAAATAATGAGAGATAAAGCCAACTCCGATTCGCACGAGAAAGTAAATAAAGGAAGCTCAGAAACAGGAACACAAAAAGAATGGCAGGTATCCTATTGTGGAGCCAGGCAAGCTCTTGATTAAAGAAAAGTTTCCCCAGAAAAACCTTGATTATCCTCAGCAGAGGCACTTCAATTATTGGACGTCTAGCCTCATCAGGAGCGATTTCTTCAGAGGGAACGAAGAATACCAAAACGACAGCATAGACTAAGTTGCAAACTCCGAGCAGGGTTAAACTCCAGTTCGAAATTCTCCAAGTAAATAAACCACCTTTACTAAGAATTGAGTATAGGCGCGCGGAGATTAAAAAGACGCAGAAAATCAAATTAACTGGTTGAGTTATCGTACAAACCAGCAATAAAAGATCGATTACCCAGGCTTGCCACCCCAGATTTGAATCGCGGCGAACAAAGCGGTATATAGATAGCAAGAAAGCTAAGTAGATAGACAAAAAACCTAACTGCAATATTCGACCAAAGGTAATAAAGTCATTGTCGCCTATGTCGACTAAGAAGTTGATACCTACAATCGCCAACAGCCAGCCTCGAGCATAAAACTTATCAAAAAGAAGGACTGGAAGTGCAAAAATCATAGAGTAAATTAGGTTTGAAACTAAGGCTATAATTTGTGGGATACGAACTAGATCCTCACAGCCTAGAAATAGATAGATCGAGACAGAAAATTGACTCACCAAGAATTTAGCAAATTGAAAATAGCCTTTCTGATTCCAGCAATTGTGGAAAACATCTGCCCAAAAATACGAACTGAGGAAGCTAGCAGCATCGTTCTTGAATGCACTCGCAAGGTAGTATTTCCCATCTTCTGCCCAGATATCAAAAAAGAAAAACGGGCTGGGGTTTCGGGCGATCAAAAAAACGACACCAATCAAGGTTATTAACCCGTAAACAACCTTATTGTTGCCGCTCAAAATATAGTTGTACGAGTTTCCAATTATTGACTTTGTAGATGCAAACATGATGGCTTGATGCGACAGCGATGCTAAATTATAATGACAATATCGACTAAGACGCCAAACATGGCAAAATCCCTGTCAAGGATTTGCTCTAAGCTTGAATTTGTCAATTTCCACTGGATCTCAAAGTAGGTCTCAAAAGCTTTAGCACCTTCGGATCGAGACTTTCTCCAGGCAAGTACAAACCCGCGACGTTCGAAAACTCTGAGAGTTATGAACTCAAAAGGGTTGCTTAGCATAAGCCATGCTCATATGGACAAAATCGAGCTCAGAAACAATTCACAAAGTTGAGATCTTAGGAGTCCGTTTGAAAAGGGTCCAGCCGGGCTTCAGACTAACCTGTGCGCCCCGTAGAAAAAAACAGAAACTTCGATTCACTCGTCGCGAGGCATGTGCTCGATTTCGCGCAACTCGACTTTTCAAACAGCCCCCTAGGGGAGAGCTTCTGCAATCCATCAGTTTAAGAGAAATATAGCAGGCAATACAGAGCCTGGAATCTCCCCTAGATCTAAACCCCTGACGAAAGGTTATAAATTTTCACCCTTACAGCGCGGTACTACTGTCATTTTCTGATGTTCGCATGATACCCGATCGGAGTCGCGTAATTGCT
>NZ_ASSJ01000003.1 GCF_000473895.1 Rubidibacter lacunae KORDI 51-2
GAGAGGCAGCGAAGGGAACGCGTCTGGAGCGAGCTCAAGTGACCCGATTGCGCGCAACGCTGATTAAAGTCGCTGGGCGAGTGCGAACGACAGCGCGGCGCGTGCTAATAGACCTATCGTCCCACTGTCCATATGCCGAGGAAATCCGTCAGATAGCGCGGCAGTTATGTGGAGCAAGCGCAACAGCGCAATGAGCGGTGAATCCGCCAAGGGAGACGTATGTCTTCGCGGAGAAAATGAGCTGCAATCGTGCCCGAATTAGGCAGACAAAGGCAGATTGAGGCAGAAATAGACCGACGAGAAGGTTCGACAGCCTGGGTTACCCTTGATGTTCCCCAGGCTCTGCCCATTTTGGCCTACTCATGAATAATCCAGGCTAGGCAGAAAAAGGGGTCAAATCGCTGGCGCAAACAGGTGAATCGCATCGCCAAACTGCATCTAAAGATATCGCGTCAGCGGCGCGACTTCTTTTCTAAGGTGTGGGATTCGCTGTTCTCAAAGTACGATGTTGTTGCTCATGAAAAGCTAAATATCAAAGGACTTGCTCGCACCAGACTGGCGAAGTCAATCGCTGATGCTGCATGGGGTACATTCTTGCAAATGGGCGCTTGGAAGGCTGAAAGAGCTGCCAAGTTAACCATTGCCGAGAATCCACACGGAACCAGCATTGAATGTTCGGGCTGTGGTGAGCGGGTACCAAAGACGCTGGCTGACAGGGTGCATAGCTGCCCTTCCTGCGGACTGGTTCTAAACAGGGACCGCAACGCGGCGATCAATATTCTCAATAGGGCTGTGGGACATCAAGCCCTTAATCTCTCAGGAAATGTCTCAGCAGTAGCTGAGAGTCACTGAGGAAGCCCGCGCTGTATGCGTAGCATTAGCGTCGGGAGGATGTCACCCGGATTGAGCGGCGAGTTGCTGACGCGATTTATCCTAGCAACTTGCGAAATAGCGAGAGTTTCCCTTCATAGGGTGGGTAGCGTAACTCGATCTCGGGCCAGAACCCTTTTCGGACAACGCTGCGGCGATGCGAGAAGGTATCGAAACCGGTACGGCCGTGATAGGCACCGATACCGCTAGCGCCGACGCCTCCGAACGGCAGGGTCGACGAAATGATGTGTACGATCGTGTCGTTGATGCAGACGCCGCCGGACGTCGTTCCTTCCAGCACGCGCGTTTGGACATCGTGGCGGCGTGAGAAAACGTATAAGGCTAGCGGCGCGGGTCGCGCCGCGATCGCCGCGATCGCGGCATCGAGGTCGGTATAGGTCAGAACGGGCAGCAGCGGTCCGAAGATTTCATCTTCCATGATCGGATCGTCCCACGCGACGCCATCGAGGACAGTGGGGGCGATATAGCGCGTGGTCGAGTCGCTTTGTCCGCCGATCGCGATCGCGTCGCGGTCGAGCAGCGCGCTCAGCCGTTGGAAGTGCCCGTCGCTGACGATGCGCGCGTAGTCGGGGCTGGTTGCTGGGTTGTCGCCGTAGAATTTGGCGATCGCGCGCCGCAGGGCAGCCAGCAAGTCGTCTTTAATCGCGCGATCCACCAGCAGGTAGTCGGGGGCAACGCAGGTTTGACCGGCATTGAAGAACTTGCCAAAAGCGATCCGCTGCGCGCCGGTTTCAATGTCTGCGTCGCGATCGACCAGGCACGGACTTTTACCGCCGAGTTCGAGGGTAACCGGCGTCAGATGCTCCGCAGCAGCTGCCATGACGACTTTGCCAACGCGCGAGCCGCCGGTGAATAAGATATGGTCGAAGCGCTCGGCAAGGAGTTGCTGCGCGACGGTTTTATCGCCCTCGACAACGCTGACATACTCCGGTGCGAAGGCTGCCGCTATCAGTTCGGCAAGGACGCGGGACGTGTGGGGCGTCAGTTCTGATGGTTTGACGATCGCGCAATTGCCCGCTGCGATCGCGGCGACGAGGGGCGCGATCGCGAGCTGCAGCGGGTAGTTCCAGGGTGCGATTATCAGCACAACCCCGAGCGGTTCCGAACGGATTTGCCCGCGTGCCGGCCACACAGTCCGCGCCAGCCCGACCTTCTCGGGTCGCACCCACTGCCGCAGGTGCTTGCGAGCATAGTCGATTTCTTGACAGCAGAAAACGATTTCGCTCACAACTGCTTCGAAGGCCGGCTTGCCGAGGTCGGCTGCCAGGGCGTCGCAGATTTGGGATTCGCGGTCGGCGATCGCCTGACGCAAGCTCAAGAGTTGCCCGCGTCGAAACTCTAGCTCGCGAGTCGCGCCGCTGGTGAAGTACGCCCGCTGGCGAGCAATCAGCGCGGCCGGGTCGAGCGCACGAACTGCGTTTTTTGGAATTTGCACAGAGAAAATCCAGTTTGCACGACCGTTATGAGCAAAAGGGAACTAAAGCACGCCTCCGACTCGCCGCGTTAGTCGGCGAGAAGTTCCTCCAAGATTAATGGATTCAGTACCGATCGAAAATCCCCTTTTAGATCTTGTGAAGTGGATAAGCACCGTTTAGTAAAGCCAACAAGTGACTCTACCAGCAGCGAGCCGAAGCTCGTGCACCCTTCAAGCGCTTCCGAAGAATTGCCAGACAGAAAAGACCGCCAACTGCGGTAGTAATAAAACGGTAATGGTGCGTTGTCCGGGGCGCTCTCGTTTTTAAAGTGCTCGATTTCCCCTGATGGTTGGCTGGAGTCAGAGGGACGATTTCTCTGCAGTCAAACGATCGCAAGTTCTGCTCGCGATCGCCTGGCTGCAGGGCTAGAGGCAGGATCGCCTAGGCCCCAACGGCTTCTTTCGCAGCGTACATCAGCTCAATAGTAATACTGCTGAGTTGGCGCTCGCGGGCGAACTTTTCGGTGTTGCGCTTCACCTTACCGCGCACGAAACCAGGGACTTTGTTCAATTCGGCCAAGGCGTCCTTGGTCCAGTTGAGGTCGGAGTCTGCCGAGATGCTCTTGTGGATAACTTCCTTGGTGTCGTGACCGCCGAAGATTTCCAGCAAGTGATCTTCCATCCCGAGGGTGAACGAGTTGTAAACCAAGTCAGAGATTTGGTTCGTTCCTTCGTAGCCCACGAAAGGTTTGTAGCCGATGGGAAAGTTCTGAACGTGAATGGGGGCTGCAATTACGCCGCAGGGAATGTTCAGGCGCTTACCGATATGCCGTTCCATCTGGGTGCCGAAGATAGCTGCCGGCTCGGCCCGCGCGATCGCGTCCGCGACCGCACCATTATCGTCGCTGATGAGAACTTCATCGCAAAACTCGCCGACCTGGGTGCGGAACCAGTCGGCATCGTATTTGCAATACGTACCGGCGATCGCGACGCGAATACCCATCTCGCGTGCCAGGATTTTCGTCATTGCGATCGCGTGCGTGTTGTCCCCGAACACGACCGCTTTCTTCCCAGTGAGATTCTGACAATCGATCGAGCGCGAGAACCAAGCTGCTTGGGACACGTAGCGAGTTTGGTTATCAATATAGTCCTCGTAATCGACGGCAGCACCGCTCGCGTTTAGCACCTGCTGGATGGCACGAATGCAGCGTGCGGTTTCGACTACGCCCATCGGCGTCACGTCTACAAACGGCATGCCAAATTCTGCTTCCAGGTAGCGAGCAGTCATCAATCCCACTTCGCGGTACGGCACGAGATTGAACCAAGCTCTCGGCAGATCCTTGAGATGGTGCACCGATGCTTTTTCGGGAATCACCTGGTTGACCTCTATGCCGAGGTCTGCCATCAAGCGTTTGAGTTCGGTGCAGTCGTGTTGGTTGTGGAACCCGAGGCTAGTGATGCCGATAATGTTGACTGAAGGACGCTCGGTTTTGCCCGTGGGGAGCGTCCCGCCCTTGCGTGCCTTGTCGATATAGAACTCGACGATTTGGTTTAGCGTGCGATCTGCCGCTTGCAGTTCGTTGACGCGATAGTGGTTCACGTCGGCCAGCATTACATCGCAGCGGGCGGTCAGCTGGGCGCGCTCCACGAAGTTTTCCAAATCTTCCTGCAGGATGCTGGAGGTACACGTTGGTGTCAGCACCGTTAGGTCTGGTGATACCTCAGCATCTTTGCGGGTAATGTTATCGACAACTTTCTCCTGAGAGCCGCGGGCGAGCACCGTGCGGTCTACCGAACTCGTCGTCACCGGGGTGAAGTTGCGTTCGCGCTCCAGCATCGAGCGCATGACATTAAAGTAATCGTCGCCGATGGGCGCGTGCATGATTGCGTGGACGTTCTTAAACGAACTCGCAATCCGTAGCGTGCCGATGTGCGCCGGTCCCGCGTACATCCAGTAAGCAAGCTTCATAAAATCGTTCGCCTCCAACAGGCGTCTGCGGTGTTCGCATTTTCGCTAGCTTGCATTGTCTCAAACGCGGCTAGCAGCCTCGCGCCAGGCAATTGCACCTAGTCGATATCGCAGTAATAGCCAAAACCTCGGAGCTTCTGGGCGATCGCGCCCTCACTTTAAGGAAATGCAGACGTCCGACAGCGACACGATTCTTAATTTGCCGGAACAGTTCGTTGCGAGTTTCTTGACAACAATCGCGATGGATCGCCGCGCGGGAGATCGACTGCATCGACTGCATTGAAAACTCCCAGTGGAGAATCCTTTGGAAAATAAACTCGCCCGCCGCGATCGGGTTCTATTGAAGTCTTGCAACCTCATCTTCAGCGATCGCTTCTAGATGTTCTGGCCGCAGTCTTTGAGGCTATGCGAAATCAGGAGTCGTCGTGTAAGCTCGGAGTATCTTCTCCATAAGTGCTCGGATGCCTTCAGTACCGCCCGCGCAGCTGTACCATCTGATCGCCTTTCTCATCTCGACGTCTGTAGTGCTGTGGAGTACGCCTGCAGTCAAGGCGATCGGTCTTAAGAGCGGACACGTCGATCGTCCCGGCAGACGGAAGGTCCACCGCGAGCCGATCGTGCGCATTGGCGGAGTTTCGATCTTTATTGGCGTTCTAGTAGCACTGCTGACGGTATGGCGGTTAGGTGGCTTCGGCACGCTACCGACCGACAAAGAGTGGGAAATTTGGGGCATTACCGTCGGCGGGTTTGTTTTCTTCGCGATCGGGCTCTGCGACGATCTCTTCAACCTTTCCGCCGGAGTCCGCTTGGTCTTGCAGGGGGTCGCTGCCAGTTTGGTCTGGATGACCGGCGTTCAGATCGAGTTTTTGTCCGTCCCCTTCATCGACCTCTTTCATCTTGGTTGGTTGAGCTTGCCTGTCACGGTCATCTGGTTGGTGGGGATGGTCAACGCCATCAACTGGTTCGACGGACTTGATGGCTTGGCTGCGGGTGTTTCCGGAATTGCTGCCGTCGTCATGTTGATCGTGACGCTGGCGATGGACCAACCCGCTGCTGCTTTGGTTGCCGCTGCCCTGGCTGGCGGCGCACTGGGTTTTCTGCGGTATAACTTCAATCCCGCTGAAATATTCATGGGCGACAGCGGTGCGTATTATCTCGGTTTCATGCTGGCCGGCATCGGCGTTGTCGGACTGGTCAAAACGGCTGCGGTTACGGCTGTACTGCTGCCGTTTTTAATCCTGGCTGTTCCGATCGCCGATATGTCCGTCGTCATCATTTCGCGGTTATGGGGGGGGAAGTCGCCATTTACCGCCGACCAGCGACACCTGCACCACCGCTTGCTTAAAGCTGGAATTCCGCAGCGGTTAACGGTGCTCTTTATGTATGCCCTGACCCTCTGGGTCGGCAGCCTGGCATTGGGATTCTCCGGTATTCCCAGCGGTTGGGCCTACGCGATCGCTGCGACACTGCTGCTGGTATATGTCGGTTGGCAAGTATTGCGACGGCGCCAGCATCGCCTCGGGCGGGAGAGGCGTTCCCGATCGGCAGGCGATAATGTGAGGGAACATCACGACCGAGAGTTATGAGCGCAGAGGTTATTTGCATCGGCACCGAGCTGCTACTCGGCGATATCGTCAACACCAACGCGCAGTTCTTTGGTCAGCAACTCGCGAGTCTCGGCGTCCCGCACTATTACCAAAGTGTTGTCGGCGACAATCCAGAGCGCATCAAACGCGCCCTACAAATTGCCTGCGATCGCGCCGAGATTTTGCTGTTTGCAGGCGGGCTCGGTCCGACACCTGACGATCTGACAACGGCTACCCTCGCCGACTTTTTTGACTCCCCGCTGCGCGAGCGTCCGGAAGTATTAGCCGAGATCGAAGCAAAATTCGCGCGGCGCGGGCGGACGATGTCGCCCAGCAACCGCAAACAAGCTCTCTTCCCCGACGGAGCTGAGGTACTGCCCAATCCTACTGGCAGCGCTCCGGGCATCATTTGGCAACCGCGGCCGGGGCTATCAGTACTGACTTTTCCCGGCGTGCCAGGGGAGATGCAGTGCATGTGGTACGAAAGTGCAGTGCCTTACCTAAAGAGCCTGGGCTATGGACGGGAAATCGTGCACAGTCGCATGCTGCGATTCTGGGGAATCGGCGAATCCACTCTTGCCGAAAAAGTCAGGGCTTTCCTCGACCTACCCAACCCGACTGTGGCTCCCTATGCGTCGCGCGGCGAGGTTCGCTTGCGAATTTCAGCCCGTGCGCCTTCCGAAGCAGCTGCTCGTGAAGCGATTGCGCCGATCGAGTCCCAACTGCGCGCGATCGCCGGGCCCGATTGTTTTGGTGTGGATGACGACACCCTGGCATCGGCCGTTGGCAGGCATCTGTGCGCTCTGGACGCAACCGTGGCCGTAGCCGAGTCCTGCACGGGCGGCGGACTCGGGCATGCTCTGACATCAGTACCTGGGAGTTCTGCGTACTTTCGCGGCGGCATTATTGCCTACCAGAACGCGATTAAGACTGAGTTGCTCGGGGTCGCTCCCGAACTGCTTGCTCGACAGGGAGCGGTCAGTGCTGATGTTGCTGAAGCCATGGCTGCTGGGGTTCGCACGCAGCTCGGTTCAGACTGGGCAGTCGGCATAACTGGCATCGCCGGACCGGATGGCGGCACAGACACCAAACCTATAGGGCTGGTATATGTGGGTCTTGCCGACCCAAATGGAAGAACGACCAGCTACGAGCTGCATTTGGGTAGCTGGCGCGAGCGCGATGCTATTCGTCATAGCAGCGTTTGCAATGCCCTCGACCGACTGCGCCGTCAGCTGCTTGCCTGCTGCTACCCCGATGGGTCTGTTCCACCCTTATAAAGCTGTTCCCTGCGAGAGAGTGGCAAGCGAGCGGCCGTGCTAGAATTTACATAACTTCACAAAAAAAGCAACGGCAAGCATGCTGCAGATCGTTCGACCTTCGGTCTACTGAGAGACAAGCGGATCGTCCATCAGAAGTGGCAGGTCGATGTTGGGTAAGTTAGGCTTGTAATTGCGATTTAGAAAACATCTGTCGTAAACAAGGAGCCAGCGACGGCATGGACTACTTGGATAAGGTTCTGGAAAGATTACGAGAATGGACTCGTCGTTTGATCGAGGTTCTGCTCGGTCCGGACGCTGAGCAGGAACCGGAATTGATTCCTATCCCGGTCGACGAGTCGCAGTTGCGCCCTCGCTAGATTCTGTTTCGATACTGATTTGGACCAGCTCAGCGTACTGATAATTCACGGACCGAACCTAAATCTGTTAGGTCGGAGAGAGCCGGAAATATACGGTTCCACAACCCTAGACGAGATCGATGCCTGCCTGAAAGAACGAGGTCGGCTCGCTGGATCTAGGGTTGTTTGCATGCAGTCCAATCACGAAGGGCTGATAGTGGATGTTATTCAAGCCGCTGTAGGCGAGCACGATGGATTGGCGATCAATCCCGGAGCTTACACGCATACGAGTGTGGCAATTCGCGATGCAATTTCAGCCTGCGCTATACCGACCGTGGAAATTCACATGAGCAACATACACGGCCGGGAGTCATTTCGCCAGCATTCTTACATTGCGCCGGTAGCTATCGGGCAAATCAGCGGTTTTGGAGCGCGCAGCTATCTGCTCGGTCTTGATGCCTTGCTCGCACACTTGCGCCAATCGGCTCTAACCGACTGATCGCTAACACGTCGCGAGGACGGCGAATGTGCGGGCAGCGCGGAAGTCCGGTGCCATTACTAACTCGCTTTCAAGGATGTTTGGTGGGGGCACTGCTTGGAGAGCTGATTAGCGGCAATGCCGTGCCATCTCCCTGGTGGCAAGTTGCCATGCTGGGGGCAAGTTGTGCGATCGATACAGCGACATTTGCGTCAGCCGACTGGGAGGCGCGCTGCGATCGCGCCTCGCATCTAACCCGCATTGGAACGGCCGCTAGCAGTGAAGCCGCGATCGCGGTACTGCCAGTTGCACTGTACTACCACGAATTACCCGAGAGGTTGCGACGCGAGATTTTGCTGGCTGCATTTCTGTGGCTTGGAGCGAAAGAAACACCTGCAGCTGCACTAACATTTGCAACTGCAATTGCTACTGCACTCCAGCAGAGGTCGCCAGCTGAGAATTTCGACCGACTGGTCGGTCCTGCCGATTCGAACGAGCTGACCGTGCCACTAGAAATAGCGCGAGCGAGCCGTGCAAACGGCGTCGGTTTGGCCGAGTATGCGGAGCAGATCGTCGAGGCTCGAGTACCTATGGGCGATCGCGCTCTGGCAATCGCCTTGTATGCTCGCGCACTGCCGGGGCAACCAAGCTTGCAGGTTGCTCGGGCCGTCAAGGTTGCGGGTGGAGCCAACGTCTCGCCATCAGTGGTCGGTGCCTTAGTCGGAGCGATTGCAGGAGCTGAGAGTGGGAATAGTTTCCCCCTGCGTTGGCAGGTTGCCCTACAAGAGCGGGTTGCTATTGCCAGCGTGTACCGTCAGGCCGCGAGGTTATTTGCCAGCTGGGCAGGTGTTGGCTCTCCAAACGGGTCCGCAGAACTGGAACTCGACGCGATCGCAGCTGCCGGTCGCATCCAGGCTCGGGCGTCCCTGATTTCGATTTCGCATTAGCACGCTAGCTGAACTAACTCCCACTGCTTCTCTAGCTTGACTAAACTGTCCGTCAGTGCACCCGCTCGGCTTACCCAACATCACTGCAACGGTTAAGAATCGGTTCCTGTCAGCGGGAGGGACTTCCTTAGCTGAATAATTTCATCGCGGTGGGCGGTAATCTCAATCGCGAGGCGATCGGGTGCAGCTGATGCATCCAGGTCGAGAACGACTTCTTCAACGCGACCTGCGCGTTGCCAATAGAAGGTACCGGCAAGAGGCGCGAGAAGGGTCATACCGACGAAAAGATCGCGAACTTCAGGCCGAGTGAAAGACAACACAAGTGCTAAGCAAATGCAGCCGCATGCAGCCAGAAGAGTAAGGAAGATTGCAAGAAACCAACTGGGACGAACGTAACCCTCGAGGACGATACGCTCCCGCCCCGGCGCGATCGATTTCACGCGATACGAGCGATTGATGAAATACGTCTGTATCTGCAAGAGCAATTCAGTTTCTGGCAACTCGCTAGTAAGCCTCACTCGAGTAGTCCGGTCTTTCACTGATGCGCGAATAAAGAAGAACAGACCAACTGCCAGCAACAAGGTGAGGAAAGGAGTTGAGGTGGCAAGAAGCGCATTTCCAAATTCCAGAGCGCGCATACAAGTTAATACAGTTAAAGGTCACTACACTCATTTTGCCACTCTCCTTACATTCTTGAAGTCGAATGGTCTCCGTAGTATTGGATGTGACTGAGAGAAGTGAGGGTTAGGTTACGATATCCTATCAGGTCTAGAGGTTTAGGTTCATTTATTTAAGTGGTGCACGACGATAAAGTCGCCAAAGAGGAAAACTGCGACATGCCCAGAAGGAAGAAGGATCTCACGAAATCCGACCGCCTGCGCGGCGAGTTTCTGGAAAGGCTGACTACCATATCTCTGATAGCCGTCGTCAGTCGTGCATGATAGCGAAGAGGAAGAACCCTATGCAACGCTCAAGCGAATCTTGGGGTTGATCTATCTCTCGACAGCCTCCATAAACAGGGTCTATAGCGACCTACTAATGAGCGCCCCGAAAATAGACAACATCTCCGAAGAAAGAGCGTTGAGAGAGGTTGGTTTGATGGGACAAAAAAGCCTTTGGGATTGGGAGCAACCCCAAGCCAAGCTGGAAACAGAAGCACATGCTCGTGCAGCTCAACAAGCTCATTTCCTGGGACAGCTTCCGCACAACCCCGAACCAAAACTACGAGAATGAATGCAGGAGCAACCCCGGATACCATCCGTGGACAAGGTGCTGATGTTCGAGCTATTGATTCTGCAGCAGTTGTACAACATAAGCGAAGATGAACACGAACATTAAGTGACCGACCGATTCTAGTTCATGAGCTTCACGGGTCTGGGAATTGAGGACGCAGTCCCTGATGCCAACACAGTGTGGCTGTTGCGAGCGCGGCTGAAAGTGCGGGAGCTGACTGCGGAATTGTTCGTGCAGTTTGGTGAGTATCTCAGACAAGTCGGATATCAGGGGCGAGGGGGTCAGATGGTGGATGCGAAGCTGGTGCCGGTGCCAAAGCAGCACAACCGTTCCTTAGAGAACCAAGCAACCAAGCGGGGAGAGACACCGGAGCAGCAGCAGCCCAAGAAGCTGATGCAGAAAGACTGCGAGGCAAGATGGATAAGAAGCACGGCCAGAGTTACTACTGCTACAAGAACCCCGTGGGAGAAGACCGAGAATACAAGTTGATTCACACCTAGAAGGTGACTAATGCGAGCGTGCACGATTCACAAGTGTTGGGAGGATTAGTAGAGGGAAGGAACGAGGCAGACGAGCTGAGGGGAGACAGCGCGTATTGCAGTGATAAGCGGGAATGTGTATTGGCAGCGATGGGCATGAAGAGCCAGATTCAAGAGAACGGTAAGCGAAATAGCCAGCTAACGGAGGAGCAGAACGCGACGGATCGAGAGAAGTCAAAAGTGAGAGCGCGTGTGGAGCATGTTTTTGGAGGGATGGTGAATGAGATGAGAGGGAAATTGTTGAGAGCGATCGAGCAGACAAGAACAGCAGAGTGGATTGGACTGAAGAACCTGGGATACAACATGAAAAGCTATGAATACTTAGTGAATCGATTGTTGGAAGTAAGGACAGGAGAAAAAAAAGAGGTAAGCTGGAGAGGAAGTTCGTGCTGCTCTTATGCAAATCGAAAGACTGGTTTGTTGAGCCAGAGTTTCGGGGCAAAGTAGCACCTGAGTAATATTGATAGCGGTTGCCAAAAGCTTGGCTACTACTGTAGCCAGCCAAAACACAAAGCGACGTTTCTGGATAGATTAGCTTATGTTCCTTGGGAGGACTCATGGAGAATACTATGTATGACAAAAATTTCTGGAATGACCGGTATAAGTCCACGAAATATCTTTACGGCACCGAGGCGAATGCTTTCCTGGTGGAAAATGCACATCTACTTCATGGTCCTGTGCTATCCCTATCTGAGGGTGAAGGACGAAATGCTGTTTTTATTGCAGAGCGAGGTTTAAATGTGTTGGGCGTAGATTACTCATCGGTTGCCCTCGAAAAAGCTCAGGCCCTTGCAAAGTTACGTAGGGTAGTTGTTGAGACCCAGGTGGTCGATCTCGCAGAGTATCAGCCCAAACGAGGCCACTATGGATCGGTTTTATCTATTTCTGCTCATTTGCCCAGTTCAATCCGTGAAAAGCTTTACCCACTCATTGAAACAGCTCTAAAACCAAATGGCATCGTTCTTCTTGAGTCCTACTCTGAAAGTCAGTTGGCAAAAAACACCGGCGGCCCTAAAGATATAGACATGCTCATGAGCGTTGACAAACTGCGAAACGAATTTCCCAGACTCAAACCAATTCTACTGAGAGAAATTGAACGTGAGGTTCGCGAGGGTGAGGGCCATACAGGTTTTGCGTCTGTCGTTCAATACATTGCTAGAAATGAGGAGGAGCAATAGGTTCAAGTCGATCGGCACACCTCCGCTTTGCGCCGGTGCGCCGCCGGTTTATCCTGGGCGTTATGTGGCTGAGGTGTGCCAATGCTGATTCGCAACGCCGATGATTGTGACGCCGCTGCTATCGCGAGCATTCATATAGCTGCTTGGCGCAAGGCCTACTCGGGCATTGTCCCCAATCACATCCTTGACGCCTTGGATGTTTCACAGCGTACACAGCAATGGGCCGCCAACATTGCCGCTGCCTCTCTCCGCACGATGGTTGCAGACACGGAAGGCCACATTGTAGGCTTCGCATCTTTCGCTGGTACCCGCGATGAAGACGACGATCCCTTAGCGATTGCCGAGATCCAGGCAATTTATGTCGATCCCGATAAATGGGGCAAAGGAATAGGGCAAAGACTATGCACCTCAGTCATCGCGGAACTTTGCACTCAATCATATAGCTCTGCAACGCTTTGGGTACTGAAAGACAATCAACGTGCTTGTCGCTTCTACAAGCTTGCAGGTTTTCGAATGGATGGCAAAACAAAAACTAGAACGATTGGGGTGCCTCTTCAGATCGTCAGATATCGCAAAAATCTCGAATATGCCATGTAACAAACTCATGCAACGTAGCGGCCGATCTGCTCGGCCTTGCAGGGAGAGTCACTTGGCCGCGGGGTTGATGCAGAATATTGTCTACCCATCTTGGAGCTGCCTTACGCAAGTGCTTTGTCCGACTTGATTCTTTCTTTGGAGACCTGTTTCGATGCTAGTCCTACCTTCACTTAGCTTTTACGGGCGAACTGAGGAGGCACTCGAGTTTTACCGTGATGCACTTGGCGCTGAAACGACGTTCCTGATGAGATTTGCGGATAGCCCACTTGCAAAAGAAACGGAGGCGTCGGATCGACAGCTGATTTTTCACGCTACGTTCCGCATTAATGAGACAAAGTTCATGGCTACGGATGTGGGTTACGACGATCCAGACACAGATGTTTCGGGGTCGCGTGTTTCCTTTGTTTTGCGTTTGGACTCAGTGCAGCGAGCAACCGAGATGTTCGAAGCTTTAGCAGATGATGGGCACATTGTTTTGCCACTAGCCTCATCGGGCTTCACATCCCTTTATGGCGTGGTAACCGATCGCTTTGGATTGTCGTGGAAAATCAACGTAGATAAGGAAGGCAGGTAACCCACGCATGGACCGGAGTCGCGAAACCGGACGTTTTGCACTAGCGCATCGACTGTCGCGACCCGGTTCTGGAAAACCTTGGATATGCTTTTTCCATGAGTGACGCGCTCAGAATCACAGCGAGAGAGAGCGCCCACAGAAGTTTGAATTAAGGCGATCCTCTTGGGTGATTGGAGGAACTTTACTCTCGCTCTGGCGAAGACACCTCAATTATCCCACGGGTCGACTTGGCCCCGACTCCGAATCTAGTTGCTTGGTTGAATTAGAGGAGCTTCGGTATTACTGACATGGCCATCAAAATTGGTAGGGCCTTGGAGTTGATGCTTAAGAGCTGGCGCGGCGCGGTTTCACAACTTCTGCTTTCGACATTTCGAAGTCGGCAGTAATGCGAAGTAAAAAAGCGTTACCCCAACTCACCTGTGGAGTATGTCGTGGCAGACTTGTTCGCTGCTCCTTTTGAGTTGCAAGGCAGGTTCGATTTTTGTGCACGAGTTGTACACGCTTCAGGTGCTACCTTCAAACCTTCGCCCCGATGCAATCGAGCGAATTGCTTCCTTTGTCGCTCCTGGAGGAACGCTGCTTGTCATTGCCCGAGGACGTTAGGAGAATGAATCTGAAGGCAATATGGCCTGGCCTCTAACCAAAAAGCAGTTGTCGCTGTTGCTGACTCAAGATTTTCGTGAGCTGTCATTTGAGGACAATGCGGACAATAAAGATCCTCCTACACAACTAATAGTAACCCCCAGCAGCCGGTGGCAGCCAACGGACTCGGGCACGACTTCAGTGCCAAAGTGGTTCATTGCAAAGCAAATCGGCGGCTGACATCAGCTACGTGGGGACGCGCAGCGGCTGGATTTACCTGGCGGTTGTGCTGGACCTATACTCGCGCCGCGTGGTGGGTTGGGCGATGTCAACGTGCAATGACAGCTAGATGGCAGTAGATGCCCTGAAGATGGCGCTGACTCAGCGCGGTCGGCCCGAACAGCTAGTGCATCAGTGCGATCGCGGCAGCCAGTATGCGTCGAAGGAATACCAGCGCTGGTTAGGAGCGTACGGCATCGAGTGCTCGATGAGCCGTTGGGGCAATTGCTGGGACAACGCGATGGTGAAGAGCTTCTTTGCGACGCTGAAAACAGAGTTCCTGTATCAGACCGACGATCTCAACACGGAGGAAGCAAAGTCCGAAATCTTCGAATCCATCGAGGTCTTCTACAATCGGCAACGGCACTCGACCCTAGGCTACGAAACGCCAGCGGACTTGGCGCAAGCCGCACAAGCGACTTAACTGACCTGTCCACTAAACCCGGGCAAGACCACCTTCGACTGATAGTCTGCACAGTCTTACTTAACCATCATCAGTGAGTGGATGATAGGGGAACGCCGAATGATGAACGTTAATCAAGAGCTTGCCATCCGCGCCACGGACATAGCCGAAGGTAAATTCCACTTTGGCCTCTTTGCCAGTGTTGGTATCAGTGAAGAAGTAATTCCCCATGGCTACAGCGGAGTCGGTGTCGATGAGAATGCCTGCATTCTCAAACCGGACAGCTGACCATGGCTGGAGGGCAAATCCACGATCCTCAGGAACCTTACCTGTCACAAAATACGAGATTGCCTCAGGCTCGGAAAGGCGGAATTGCTGCGTGGCGGCCTTAGTTGGCTTGAAAAGCACCACACCTTCATCATAGGCGTAGAGGGTGTCCACGTGGGTAGCGGCCAGAGCCTTGTAGTCTTCTTCGTTGGTGAAGGCGTTGCCGATGGCAACAATGCCATCGCCCCAAATCTTTTGAGCTTCGTGCACTTCAGCTTCTGTAATAGGCTTGGGCTGGGGAGGGGTTGTTGACTCTCCAGCATAAGTCACACTTCCCACAAGCAAAAACAGCAAACTGGTTATAGCAAGGATAAATTTCTTCATGGTAGGCACCTTCAAACATGAGGTTTTTGTTGGTGGGACAATAGATTCGCATCAATGAACACAGAAACTATTTTTTCATCTTTATAGGTCTCTCCACGCTCTACAGATTAAATATGGTAAGCGTCAGGCGTATCTGGTGTCTAACGTTTTGGAGCTGAGCCGCGGCAGGTTGAGAAGGCCGAAAGGATTGAGTGCCGACCGTCGGCTCCGACGACCCGTTAGGTTCGCAGTGGGTCACTTGCTAGAACAATAACCGAATTGCCTCCCAACAAGCCAACCTCTGAAATAACTCTTCAATTGAGACTAAAGCTGAGGAGAACGGGCAAAAGCCTAACGAACCTATGCTCATCAGCCAGTGAGACCGCAAACAGGGATAGTTTCGACTCACCTCAGGTTACCTGAACCCTAAGAGGCCATTGAAAAGTCGGGTTGCGCGTATCATACGACAGTGATACTGGCGGGTAGTGTCGCTATTGGCGGGACAGATTGCACAGACAATTCCACTTTTAGCGGGTCTTTGCGCTTGCCCTCCCTGGTCGGCTTTACGGCGGAATACATAATGGCAATTTACTAGGTTTTTTGTTCCGCTCGTTCTGAAGTAGCTGATATGCCTAGCCTCTACTCGCTTGAGTCCTGATTCCACATTCATGTTTGCTCGCTTCCTAATTGGTGCGAAGGTTTATCTTTCACTAGGCTCTTTAACCTGAGCAATTGAACTCTTGCCGGGAACTCTTCTCCTCACCATCCAGGCTCTTTCGTTTTCCGCCAATGACACTGTTGTTTGACAGGCGCGATCGGTCAACTAGAAAGGCTGCAACTTACTCTATAAAGGATTTTTGGCTTGAAAGGTCGGGTTTCCATAGCTGCATCGTACAAAAATTGACATCCAGATATGTGCATGCTAGTTTCAAGGCAAATAAAATTGACTTAATGACTGCTTGAGAAGTCTAGTAGTGCGAAATTAGGAACGGACTTCACAACAAGAGAACAAGAATTCGGGCTTTCCAAAGTCGGCTCAGGGTTGTTTAAAACCCCTGGAACCTTTTAATTCAGCCTTTATGAATTTGAAGTGACCCCAAAAGACTCGACCCCTATCTTTAAGGTATAAATACCAGAATACTAATGAATCCACTCCTGAAATTTGGCATCATTGCTGCTCACTTCTCAGTTTATGTTGTGGCAGCTGTCAGTATCTGGATTTTTTCACGCCGCAGTGAATTCTTTACATCGATTCTCAAAGTTAGATCTCTCCCCTTGATTTACTTTGGTTATGCCGCTTTTGCGATTGGTTCTTCCTACGAGATAGCGGAGCACATAGGAGATAACTGGATTTACATCAGTCAGATCAGCTCTCTTAATCGTCTCTTCTATACATTTGTCAATGCTGGAGTGTGCTCGATCGCTCTAGGCTTAAGAAAATCTCGATGGCTAGATATCTTATTGATCGGTAGCTTGATAGCAGTGCCATTGACGTATGGCATCCATAATAGTAAAACTATTATGAATTTCATTCAATTAATTTCTGCAATCATATTTGTGTGGAATTGGTATATCGTGATGCGAGATTGGCGAGTGTTTTTATATGTTGTTTTTGCAAACTTTATGACTTTCGCTTTTGGTATCGTTTTAATTATCACGGGGAACCAAGTTCTTCATATCTTTGTGGGATTATCTGCGGCTGTGGCCTTACTAATACTCGGCTATGTGGCTTGGGTGCAACCACGACAGCACTTATACTAAGGGGAATTACTCAGGAACACACTTTTTAAAGAGCGCTTTGAAATGTTTTAGGCAAGCCTTCTGACAATCACGTCGCATTTACTCCTGCCGGTATACAATCGGAGACATCATGTTTTGCTGTGATGTAGTAGGAGAGTGTGATCGATGGCGAGCCATACGAAAGCCAAGGACGTACTGAGGCAATACGCCGCGGGGGAACGAAATTTCCGCTGCCTCAGCCTGCGCGGGGAATCATTCAAGAATGCCGACCTCAGTGGGGCGGATTTCAGCAAGGCTGACATTCGTGGTGCGAATTTCTCGGAAGCAAAGTTGTGCGGAGCGAACTTCACTAGGGCAAAAGCTGGGCTACAGCGCCGTTGGGTTGTGGGGTTGTTGGCGATCGTATTTACCCTGGCCGCTTTAGCGGTAATCCTATTCCTATTTATGGCTCTCCTCATAGCCTATTCCGGGAAAGCCTATGCCTTGTCGTATTCCGGTGTCGCTTTAGCTGCCTTTGTTGCTATCGCTTTAGCTGGATTTCAGACTGCCCATTACACCATCTTTGTTGCTGCCGCTGTATCTATCGCTGTCTCTGGAGCTGTCGCTCTCTCTGTTGTTGTGGCTGGAGCTGTAATTGCAGGTATCGTTTTCACTGTCACTCTAACTGGAGCTATAACTGGAGGTGAAACTGGAGGTATTGTTGTTAAAAGTTTTACTGTTTTCTTTGCAGCTGTCGCTTACAGTGGCATAGGTGCGTTAGGGGGATGGTTAGCAGTTGCGCGCAATTACCGTACTC
This sequence comes from Rubidibacter lacunae KORDI 51-2, assembly GCF_000473895.1. NCBI lineage: Bacteria > Bacillati > Cyanobacteriota > Cyanophyceae > Chroococcales > Aphanothecaceae > Rubidibacter > Rubidibacter lacunae. Next base: position 17,452 of record NZ_ASSJ01000003.1, read on the forward strand.
TCAAGAGGATACGCCATGCTGCATCCTTCGTCTGGTGCATAGGCGGCACGAATTTCCATGAAGCCGACCTCACTGATGTCAACTTCACTGGCGCAACTCTCAAGAGCACGAACATTGACGAAGCAGTTATCGCGCGGACCTGCTGGAAAGACGCTCGCAAATTGCATCTCGCTCGCTCTGGTCCTTCAATCCTCGGCTAAAATGCCATCCGTGCTCGGCTAGTCAGCGGTAATGGTTACAAACAAACTTCAAGGGAGCCGATTTAGAGGGCTTAGATTTCGAAGGTGCGAACCTCGTCAGAGCAAACCTCCAAGATACCAACCTCAGAGGGGCAAGCTTAACCAACGCCATTCTTATAGAAGCCAACCTCAAAGGCGCAAACCTAAGATGGTCGCAGTGCATCGGGGTGGATTTTACCCGCGCCCAACTTACCGGGGCATGCCTTCAAGCCTGGAACATCGACAACAGCACCGTCCTCAAAGATGTCGATTGCCAATACGTTTTCTTGCTAGAGCACCCGAATGACCTTGGCAGTCGAGAGCGACGCCCCCAAAACCCGAATGCTACCTTCGCTCCAGGGGAATTCGAAAAGCTCTACACCAAGATTATGAATACCCGTGCAAAACCTCGTCCGTGATGGCATCAACCCCGACATCTTACTCACTTCTTTCAACAAGCTGATAGGAGAACACCCTGAAATTACTCCTGGGTCCTTTTCACCTATAAGGTTGCAAGCGCGATCGCGGCGCGGAGCCCTGCCCAAAAAGTGCATTGACAGACTTAGCGATCGTCACCGAATGCTTCAAGGCGGCTACCAATAGGCCGCACCAGAGGTTACCGGCGAGGAAAATTGGAAGGCTGACGACGGGTCTGATGCTTTGTAGACAGCGATAGCGAAGATGCACCGCGATTACAGACGGATTCAATCGTGCTGACATACAATCGACAAAAATATCAAATTTTGCTGTTGTGTAGTAAAGAGGTGATGAATGATGGCGAACCGCACTAACGCCAAGGACGTTTTGAGGCGCTACGCCACGGGGGACCGAGACTTCCGCGACCTCAGTCTGCGGGGGCAATCATTCAAGAACGCCGACCTCAGCGGGGCGGATTTCACCGAGGCGGACATTCGAGGTACTAATTTCTCGGAAGCAACATTGTGCGGAACGAACTTTACCAAGGCAAAAGTCGGGCTACAGCGCCGTTGGGTTGTGGGGGTGTTAGCGATCGTATTTGCTCTTTCCGCTTTGGCGAGTTTCCTATCCCATATTGTGATTCTTCTTGTATCGTATTCCGTTGCGCTGTTAGTGCAGATACCGGTATCCCTGGAACTCTCCTCTTTGCGGCTATCGCTAGCTTTGGATCGTTACCTGCCATATACACCTACCCTGTCGCTGGAGCTATCGCTATAGCTGTTGCTGGATCTATCGTCATAGCTGCCCCTTTCACTGTCGCTGGAGTTTTCACTGGATCTATAGCTGTCACTGATATAAATGTTAGTCTCGTTGGAGCTTTCATTATCGGTGTCCCTGTTGTGTATATCGGAAGGCGAATAGTTGCGCGAGACTACTATGGCTACCAATGGTTGCGCAACCTTGCATCCTACCTCTGGTCCAAACTTGCATCCTTCGTCTGGTCTATTGGTGGTACAAATTTCAATAAAGCTGACCTCACTGATGCCAACTTCACTGCTGTAACTCTCAAGAGCACGAACTTTCAAGGAGCGGTCATCGTGCGCACTTGCTGGAAAGACGCGCACAAATTGTCCCTCCCTTGTTTGGGTCCGTCAATCCTCCGCAACAATGCCGCACGTGCCCTGCTCGTCAGCAGGAATGGCTACAAGCAGGACTTCAAGCGCGCCGATTTAGGAGGTACGTACCTCAATGGAGCCAAACTCGAAGGTGCCAACCTCAAAGGGGCAAACCTTGCCAACGCCACTCTCAAAGATGCCAACCTCAAAGACGCTAACCTGAACAGCTCGCAGTGCATCGGCGTGGATTTCACCCGCGCCTATCTCACCGGGACCTGCCTGGAAGCCTGGAACATCGACCCGACTACAGTCCTCGACGACGTCGATTGCCAGTTCGTCTATCTACTAGAGCAACCGAATCACCTCGGTAGTCGAGAGCGCCGCCCCCACGACCCAACCGCAACCTTCGCTCCCGGCGACTTCGAAAAGCTCTACACCGAGAATCAGGATGCCGTGCAAATCCTCATCCGAGAAGGTATCAACCCCGATGCCTTCCGCGCTACTTTCGGCGAGCTGATGGCAAAACACCCAGAAATCACTCTCGAATCCATCCAGTCCATAGAAAAAAAATGCACTGACGCCCTCGTCACCCTAGCCATCACTCCCGAAATTTATAAAGCCAAAGTCGAGCAAGTCTTCAACGAAGCTTACGAAGCTTGGCTTGCGGCTGCTAGAGACCGCGCCCAAACCGAGTCCGCTAGTGAAAGCATCCGTGATTTCATGGATGCTTTCATCAAGCTTTCTGCCCTCAACACTCCCGGCAATTAACTCATCGTTAAAGCAGACGCAAAAGCTACGAACACCCTTACGATCGGAGCTGCGCTATCAAACCCGGTGGCGACTCGATCTTTAACGTCCAGGTGTCAACGCCACCACCAGCGGCACCACCTCCAAGACTATCCAGGAGTTCCCGCAGAAACCGCCAAGCCGACCTCAAGAAATTTCTAGAAGAACTACGAGAAGAATTCGCGGATGGAGTCGCGCATCCGCTGTTTATCTGAAAGGACGCAAACGGGAATAGGTCGGTTGAGGGGGCGACTTCAGCGATCGCCAGTCGGTTGTCAGCTACGGATAATAGTCAAAGGAGGTTCCAGACGGATAACCGGGCCGACTCGGTATAGCTGGCAACGATTCGCCATCACTGCCACCAAGTGCGGTAGGTTAGTTGGGTGCAGCCAATACGGACTCAATTGCTGGCTTGAAGACAGCTGGCTCGACCGGTAAGCGACCCTCGACAGGTGCGTCGGCCCGTAAGTCCTGAGCAACGCCTGCAGCCTCTGCGTCGCTTGCTCCAAAGTTTGCTTGCGCATCATCGGCTAATCTCCTGAATTGCAGCGGTTCAGAGTATTCGTCACTACGGACAAAACCAGCACGTTGGGGCGCGACCGGCGCGCCGCCATCAAAACCAACTCGCCCGTTTGTTGCGGTCGGTTAGGGCAGGTTACGCGATCGCGAGTGCGCGACCGCCCAAAAAATGTCTTGTACTTAAAGTCGGTCGCAAATTCTTAGGTGTTCCTCGCTCACTTATTTGCTGCCGCACTCTTAAGCACGGGCGAGCTTGCTGTCGACCAGCAAAACGAGTATCGGTTTTACGTGTCTGCTAGGGACGTTGGGGCAAGCGGTTTTAAGTGTGCTGGAGCTTGCACCGTTAGTGGGCACGCCCAGTCGGTTTAGAGAGTCGAGTAGGGTCTGCGGCTCGGACTCCTCGGGGTAAGAGGTCGGACGATGCCGCGAAAAACCGACCAACTGCAGATTTTTCAATCTTGAAAACGCTGCTGCTACAGGTTGGCTGAAGACACGTTTGAGGGGATTGCGGAGGTTGGTCTTGCCGCGATCGCGGACGACTTAGCGATTGAAGTCGGCGAGGTAAGATTCGAGTTCGCGGGCTTACACCCTGATAGATCACTCAGCGCCAGAGGTGGGCGAGAGACAGGATTTTGTGTTGAAAGACGAAGCGATCGTGTTTTTTGGCCCGCATTGTAGTAAGTCAATGTTGGGCTAATACGAAGTGCGCCTCTGTAACTGCAGGGGCGCTTTTGTTATCTGGCGGGGGGTTGCGCCCGTTTCGGCGTCTTACTCTGCAAGCTTGCGGATTTCCGACAGCGCCATTAGAAGCTCGGGCGGGAGGCTTCGGGACTGGGGCTGCAGCAGTATCGATCGGCCAAACTCAAATGGTGCTGGCATCGCGCCATCGGTAAGCGCTCCCATCGTTATCCTGAAGTAGCTCCAAGCTGCGCCCGCGATAAAACAATGCTGAGCCTAGCTGGTTGTTTAGAGCCCACAGTCAACCTCGAGCGACCAGCGCATCGTCTCCACGTCCCCTATGGATAAGTTGGCGAGCGAACTTACCAGTGTGCTTGCAGACGACTAACTCGGTTGCAGAGGCGGTGGGTTCGCTGCACGCGATCGACCGTACCGTGCAGTTGGGTTGGTTTTAACCTTTATACTGAGTCTGAATTTGACCGTTGGGGAACGGAACGAGAGTACTTCGGGAGCACGTTAGAGAAACTATGGCCGGTCGAGACTCTGCAAAACGCTTACCGCAACGCCTGCTCGTAACGGGCGGTGCCGGGTTTATCGGCTCGAATTTCGTGCGTTACTGGTGCCAAACCTATCCTGAGGACCGCGTTGTCGTCCTGGACGCCCTAACTTACGCGGGCAATCGTGCCAACCTGGCCGACCTCGAAGCCAATGCCAATCTGCGCTTTGTGCAGGGTAATATCTGCGATCGCGCTCTCGTAGAAACCCTGTTGGCAGAAGAACGCATTGAGGCAATCGCGCACTTCGCGGCTGAATCCCACGTCGATCGCTCGATCCATTCGCCAGATGCCTTCGTGCAAACCAATGTTGTCGGGTCGTTCGTCCTGCTCGATGCCTTCCGATACCACTGGAAATCCTGCCTTGGTGCCGATGCTACTGCCGGCAATCGCATGGCGTTCCTTCATGTCTCGACCGATGAAGTTTACGGCAGCCTCGATCCCGACGATCCGCCTTTTTCAGAAACGACCCCCTACGCGCCAAACAGTCCGTATTCGGCCTCGAAGGCTGGAAGCGATCACCTAGCGCGTGCTTACTTCCACACCTACGGCATGCCCGCAATTGTCACGAATTGCTCCAACAACTACGGACCCTATCATTTCCCCGAGAAGCTAATTCCGCTGACTTGCATTAATATCCTGCTCGGCAAATCAATTCCCGTTTACGGCGATGGGCAAAACGTGCGCGATTGGCTCTACGTGCTCGATCACTGTCGCGCGCTCGATCTAGTCCTGCATGCCGGCAAACCCGGCGAAACCTATACAATCGGTGGCAACAACGAGGTGAAAAACATCGACCTCGTACACTTGCTTTGCAAGCTCATGGACGAACTCGCTCCGACCTTACCGGTCAAAACGGCCGGGCAGTTGATTACCTTCGTCAAAGATCGCCCCGGACACGATCGCCGCTACGCGATCGATGCCACCAAAATCCACACAGAACTGGGCTGGAAGCCGACCGCAACGATCGCCTCCGGCTTGCGGCAAACCGTCCAGTGGTACCTCGACAACCGTGCCTGGTGGGAGCCCTTGCTCTCCGAAGAATATCGTGATTATTACCGCCAAGCATACTCTGCATAATCTCGAACGCTTGGCATGTGTGCCGCACTTGAAGCAATTAACGAGTGAAGACTGGCAGGTTGGGCGATTGCTGGGGGAAAAGCGATCCCAACTTCACACATTTTGGGTTGGATGGCATCTCATACCAATTTGCAGAATGCCTACGACAGATGGAGCAAGCGAGCCCCGAGGGTAAAAGTACCCGAGCTGCCATTTGTCGCAGCACTTCCTAGAGTTGGTATCACCTCATCAAGCTGTCTTGCAGCGTTCTTGAATGACTTGGTAGCACTCCTCGACCGATGTTCGCGCGCCCATTGCCTCGACCAAAGCGATGTACGCATCAGCGTGACGCTCTAGAAGCGCTTGTGCCTGCAGTTTCGCCCAGCGCTCTTTCTGATTGCGTGCCTGCAAGGAAAAGCCCAAAGACCTCAGCATCGTTTTCAGCTGCCCGCGATCGTCGCCACCGCCCGTTGCACTGCCATAAGTCCGCTCTTCGGCTGCAATCCCGGCCATCCAAACCGTGCTGAAGCGATCGACGGCTAGCGCCACCTTGCCGCTAGCCACCTCAGCATAATCTAGCGCTGACGTATCGAAGCGCACGCCGCCCGCTCCTGCTGGTTGCTGTTGTCTGAAGGCTTCCCACGCGGTCAGCGCATAGCCGGCAATTGGAATTCCCAAAAAATACGCTGCTAGAAAGTGACCCGCCTCGTGATGCAGGACGCGATCGCGCTGTTCGTCTGAGGCAAAGGCATCCACCAGCAAGAGCGCACCCTGACCCTCCCACGCAAAGCGATCGGTGGTCAGCAACGTCAGCGCTCCGAAAGTGAGGCCGGCCGGAACCAGCGGCGAAATGTGCAAAAACGGGCCGGTTAGGGTCGTTAGCGTGACAGCGAAAATCCCAATCGCGACCAGATTCAAGGCAACTTGCTGCATGGGTAACGTGCGTGGGTGCTTAACATCATGTTACCTACCACCTCAGGGATGCAGTAAGGCCCCGCGACCGGTTTCGTCTCGTACCTGAATCGTCTCTCGCTAATTCGGAGCCAGTGCGTCCACTGACTGATATCAGTACCTCAAGCCTGGCAAGATCGTGGTGAGATTTCATGGGTTTTAGGAGATTTGTCGGCCAGCCCAGACTGTGCGTCCTTAAGGATTCTCGCTACTGTGCGGCCTTTTGCCCGAGGCGCGGCTCGGTGCCGGCCAGCAAGCGCTCGATATTCGCGCGGTGGCGGAGGAGGACGTACCCCCCGGCAACACTAACAAACAGCAAATACGGCAGCGGTTTGTGGAGCGCGAAAGCCGTGCAGATCGCAGCGACGGCTCCAAGCATCGAGCCTAGGGAGACAATCCGTGTCAGGGCCAAGACGAGTGCGAACGCGGCCAGACCGCCCAATGCGACGGGTGGAACCATCACTAATAATGCGCCCAAACTCGTTGCCACCGATTTACCGCCCGAAAAGTTCAACCACAGGGATTTGCTATGACCGAGAACGGCCAGCAGTGCGGCAACGACTACTATCCACGGCAGCCAGTTTGTTGGCAACGCCGGGAACGATCCAAAACTCCAGCGCACCAGCCAAATTGCCAGCGCGCCTTTGATAACATCTGACGCCAGAACGCCGACGCCAGCTCCGGTGCCCAGTGTCCTTAGGACGTTGGTTGCACCGATCGAGCCCGAACCGTACTCGCGGATATCGATCCCGCGCAACCAGCGACCGGCCAGGTAGCCCGAGGGAACGGAACCCAGCAGGTAAGCGGCAACCATCAACCCGGCAATTGTCAGGTAAACAAGCATGAGCGCGATCGGATATTAACTCTCAGTAATTGAATGAAGCTAGGCACAATTGCCCGTATCCAATTGGTATCCGATTGCCTGCCAAGTTTCAAGCCATGTGACGCTCGGAAGCGATCGCTGCTTGGTCGTCCGCATCAGTACTCGTAACTTGACGTCCGCTTCGGGTCCGGAGCGTAGGCCAGCCAGAACGAGAACTGCAGCAGCGACAAGTTCACCGATCCTTCCGTTTCGTCAATCGCCACGAGCGGCAGCTGCTTGTTTTCTCTCAGGCGTTCGGCTTTCAATACCAAGGCTTCGGGGTCTTCGAATAGTACGATGCCGCGTTCGGGACCGAAGTCGCTGCGCGAAATGCCCAAACAATCTTGCAGTCCCCGCCGCCATTCGCCCAACCGCTCCGGCGAATTGGCCAGTACCAGCGTGCGCACGCGATCGCCGTAAAGCGCCCGCAGCACCGAAATACAGGCAGATGCAATCAAAATATTCTGCAGGCGGCTGCCGAGGGAGCGGATCGTCCCGCGTCCGGCCTGCTCGAACAACCATTGCCGCACGCGCTCGGCATGAATGGGCTCGAAAGTACGTCGCAACTGCCACGGCGGACCGTAGTAATCGGGGAACTGACGGTACTGGTCGAGGATACTGCGGATGCGACGTGCTTGCTCCTCGAAGCGCTGCGCCACGAGCTCGGGCGACGGCGGGGCATTAGTTGCCTCGCGTGCGGTATTGCGATTGCTCCGCGGTTCTGGCGGCGGCGGTGGGGGTTCGGGACTTGCCAGTTCCAGTTGCTCGGCGGCGATCGCCAGATCTTGCAAGCTGCCGACGAGATAGTCTTTGAAGCCTTGAACGCGGATTGCTAAATCCTGCGACACACCTGCGAAGGTCGTCCGCATCTCTTCGCGCACGCGATCTCGCCTCCGCTCCAGTTGCTCGACGGCAGCTAACAGCGATTGACGGCGGCGTTCGAGAGGTTTGAGGCTTTCGTCGGTGATGCGCGTGAGAGTGTTCTGGAAGTCGTCTGCCTGGGCGGCGATCGCGCCGGTTTTAAGAGCTTGCAACTCGCCGATCTCCTGCAGCAACGCTTGCTTGCGGGCAGTCAAATTGGCAAGGTCTGCATCTGAGGCGATCGCCTCAGACACCGTGTCTGCTGGTAACTCCGTTGACTCGAGCGGGGCGACTGCAAGTCCGTCGGGTGCGATCGCAGAGGCGGATACGCTGCCGTCCGTACCGTTTGGTATGGCATCGCCCGGCGCGGCGGCGGTGTTGCAGTCAGCAGGGACTGCGTCGGCAGCAGCCGGCTCGGGGGGGGCTGCGTCGGGCGTGAAGTTAGATTGCTCGGGCGTGGGTTCGTCGGCGTGCATCGAGGAAAACTAGTGTTGCGGCAACTACGCCTGAATCGAAGACATGGGATCGAACGAGTGGAAAGACTCCTTATCTAAAGAGGGACTTTGCCCGGTCGATCTCAACCTTGATGGGCTTATTTTACGGGACAGCGCTGTTCTAAACAGGCGCGTAGCGCGCTCGGGTCGAACAGCATGGGTAGGAAGTGAATGCTCTTAACTTCGCGGAAATAAAACAAGATCGGTACGGGCGGCCAGAACACGCGCCAGTTGCTCCATTCCGCGTATGGGAAGTTGCGAATTTGCTGCCCGGAGCGATAGACCTCCAGGGTTGTTGCCGTGAAGCGCAAGCGAATGGTTGCTGCCTGCACGATCAAAAACACGGCAAAGACCGCGGTTGTCAGTCCGACCCAACGCTGTAGCAGCACGACCGGCACCGACAGCAATAAGATCGCGAACGGTAGAAGGTAACTCGGCGCGAGTTCGACTGTCTGTGCGGGAGTGGGAGGTGTCGATGTCGATGGAGTTGCAGTCACGATGTATTTCTTCCAGGTGCTAGCAGTTCCGATCCGAAACCTGAGAGTCCGACGACACGCGCGATCGCGTTTTTTGAACCGTTCCCTACCTTACATTTAATCACCGCCAATCGACCTGCGCATACCACGAGATCGCCCCAAACGTTCAAAAGCCGCCCTGCAAGAGAGCGGCTTTGAATTAAAGTGGAGCCGAGCAGAGTCGAACTGCTGTCCAGACTGAGTATTGACCTTCCAATCGTTCACAGGTTTAGCTCGTCTTACCCTCGGAGCGGGGTCTATCACTTATCCCGGATAGCGGGGACCCTTGGCGAGGTCTTAGCGCTCGGCCGGCCAAGGCGGTTCGAGCGAGCATCCGTTAGGGGTTGGTCCACAGTCCTTAACGGAGTCAAACTGCGGACGCTCGCGCTCTAAAGGTTAGAGGTTTTTTTTAGGCAACGAGTGCTGCCTTGCGAGCAAAAGGAACGATGGTGTTCGCAGTTACTTTTTTGGTTGAGTCTGGATTAACGAGAGGTGACTCGCTCTCGACCTGCATCACGGAACAGCTTTCGTCAACCTGTCGAAACCATTACGGCCCCGTGCTTTGTTCGTCCATTGTAACGTTCGGGTTTAACAACGACAACTCGCTACTACTGGGTGTCGCCCAGTGGGCTATACTGTCGGGCTGAAGCCGGTCGCTGTTGCAAATGCGAGGTCGAGTGCGATGCCTGCAAGGTTACTGTGCCTGAGCAACGGTCACGGGGAAGACGCGATCGCGGTGCGGGTGCTCGCGCAGCTTCAGGCGCGATCGCCCCAGTTAGAAGTCGCTGCACTGCCGTTGGTAGGCGGCGGCAGTGCTTACGAGCGCGCGAGGGTTCCGCTCGTCGGTCCGGTGCAGCCGCTGCCCTCGGGCGGGTTCATTTATATGGACGGACGGCAGCTTTGGCGCGACCTGCGCGGCGGTCTGGCGCAATTGACGTGGGCGCAATGGCGCGCCGTGCGTCGTTGGCGGAAGGGAGGCGGGCGCGTGCTGGCGGTGGGCGATATCGTGCCGCTGCTGATGGCGTGGTTGTCGGGGCTGCCGTTCGCATTTGTGGGCACGGCGAAGTCGGATTATTACTGGCGCGACGAGGCGGGCTGGCTGCCGCAAACCTCGCGATGGGAGCGTTGGATGGGCTCGGTGTATCTGCCCTGGGAGCGCTGGCTGATGCAAGGGCGCACCTGTCGGGCAGTTTTCCCGCGCGACTCGCTCACGGCGCGGCGCCTGCAGCACTATAAAATCGACGCGCTCGATCTGGGCAACCCAATGGTTGACGCGATCGCTCCAGAGTTTGCAATCGTTTCGGACTCGGAGGATCGCGCGCTGCGGGTGTTGTTGCTGCCGGGCTCGCGATCGCCTGAAGCGGAGGCAAATTGGCGGCAGTTGCTCGATTGCGCGATGGCAGTGGCGGCCAAGCGCACCCAGCAACACCTGTGTTTTTTGGCGGCGATCGCCCCGGCACTAGATCGATCTCCGTTTCGGGAAGACGTGTTGGCGGCTGGCTGGGGAGCGGTTGAAGATCTCGATGCACAAACGGATCTGCCGTTTTGCGACCCGCAAGGCGAGTTGTATCGGCGGGGTAACGCATTGTTGGTGTTAACGCAGCAGGCGTACGGTAGCTGTCTGACGGCGGCCGACGTGGCGATCGCCATGGCTGGGACGGCCACCGAGCAGTTTGTGGGCTTAGGGAAACCGGCGATCGCGTTGCCGGGGCGCGGACCGCAGTTTACTTATGCATTTGCCGAAGCCCAGACGCGCTTGCTCGGCTGTTCGATGATCCTGGCGGACAGTCCGGAATCGGTTGCGCGGCGTCTCCAGGATTTGCTGCAAGACCCAGACCGCCTGCAGCTCGCAGCGGAAAACGGGCAGCGGCGGTTGGGCGTGCCGGGGGCGGACGATCGCATTGCCGCTGCGCTGCTCGACTGCTTGCTCTGAGGGGCGATCGGTCTAGCAGCAGTGGAATGATTTATCGGTCGGATTGGGGGGAATGTGACGCTCCACACCCTTAACAGAGCGACCGGGTCTTACCGCTGGAATCAACCCTTGCAGCTCCCTCGATCGCTCATTACCTTCGCAGTACTCGGCATACCGGAATTGTGGCGGTTCAACAGCAACACCTTGAGCTCGCTCCTCTCGTCGAAGTCACCTGCCCGCCCTCAGGAATCCTCGCTCGTGTTACCCATCTTCCAGCAAGAGGACATTTTGGGGTTTCTGCGTACCAGTTGAATCACGAGGGAGAATGCATGGGTTCGCCAGTTCCGTCCGTGGCTGCAAAGGGAAATTACCTGAATGTCCCGGACGGCGATCGCTCGACCCCACCTACAGACAACCGGGCTCCCTCAACTTACTTAGCTGGTGGCTGGCTGACTGATATCTCTCCTGAAAGCTTGCCGCGAGCTTGCTGGGTTTGAGACACTTGTATTAGTCAGTCAGGCTTTCACCTCGTAGCAGCCCCGTAAAGTTTTCTTTGAATTCTTTTCAGCCCCAACCTAGTATGGGTTCCGGTCGTTTGGTCGCCGTAGATCGATCGGCATCAATTTGCCTGAGACGGGCGCTCGGACAACGACACGCCGAGCCACTGGGAGAGACGCACCTCCATGGCACGCAGCGGGTAATCCCGTGCCGCGATCGCTGGGTCAACCATCGGCTCAACCAGGATTGTAAACGTGCCCAACCGATTGCCAGCCAGCACGTCCGTGAACAAGCGATCGCCCACCATTGCCACTGACTCCACCGGCAGATTCATTTCTTGCACGGCCTGGCGTAGCTTGCGGCGCGACGGCTTGCGCGCCCCGAGGATGTAGGGCACATCCAGCGATCGCGCAATGTTACCAATGCGCCCTTCGCTGAGATTGTTGCTGACCAACCACAACGCGGTCTCTTGGCGGATAGCCGCAACCCACTGTTGTAGTTCGGCCGACGCCTGACGCGATCGCAGCGGTACAAGGGTTTCATCGACATCGAGTACGAGCCCGCGCAACCCATGCTCTGCCAAAATGTCGGGCGTCAGTTCGATTACGGGCGCTCCTAACACGAGGTCGGGCTGCAGCAGCGTGGCCCAGGATGTCAACATTGAAAGTACGTAAATAAATTAGGTAAACGAACAACCATAGCAGCTGCGGTACGAGACAACTGCGCACTTCTCAAAGTTACCGCATGTCTTGGAGGTAGGGTAACTCCGAAGGAAAAAACAGCGGCACCAGGCTCAGTCGTGGAGAGGCGATCGCCGACCAGACGGACCCGATCTAGCCCCCAATAATTGTTGCAAGAGCTCGACCTTAACGGCGAACAGACCGCGCTACCCGGCTGGAACGAGGGTCATAATGGCAATTTCCGGCGGGCAGAACACCCGTCCCGGCAAATAAGTCCCCAGACCGCGATTGACGTAGAGTTGATTGCTGCCGACAGAGAACCACCCCTGGGCCCACTCCCAGTGTTTGACGACACTGGGGCACTCGCGGAGGAGTGGCAGAACGTTGGCCAGTGCCTTCGGTAGGCGACGGCGAATTGGCTGTAGGATTGTCGGAATCGGTCCCCAGCCAGGAATCAGAAACGTTTGCCCGCCGTGCGTGTGCCCGGAAAGGATCAAGTCTGCCCGCCAGCGTTGCAAGCCCTCAGCAGTATCTGGATTGTGCGAAAGCACGATGCGGGGACGCTGCGGATCGAGCTGCGACATCACTGGTTCCGGTCGATAGCCGCGCGACCAAAGATCGGCCAGTCCGACCACCGGCAAGGCCGCACCGAGCGGGGTGGCAACGTCGTTCCAGAGCACGCGGATGCCAACGCGTTCGAAAGCTGAAGTGACGACATTCCGGGAGCGCGGGAAGTGCAAGTCGTGGTTGCCCAGTGAAGCAAACACGCCCGCGCGCGCCTGGAGGTGCTTGAGATGTAACACCAAATCTTCAATCGGTTCGGGCTCGTCGGTGACGTAGTCGCCGGTCAGCAGAACCAAGTCCGGTTCGGCAGCATTACTCGCGGCGATCGCGTCGCTCAGCAGCCAATCCGAGAGGCGCAGGCCGTCGTAGTGGAAATCCGTCAGGTGAACGATGCGCGTGCCTGCCAGGGATGGCGGCAAATCGGCGATCGCGACTTCGTAACGTTCGACGCTCAGCGCGCCGGATAGCAAGCGATGAACCATGCCAAACGTCCTCACGCCAAACGCTTCTTAGGATAGAACCGACGCGCGGAGATCGCCAGCGGTAATGTCAGCTGCCCGCCACGCATGTGCCGCCGTTAGGCGCTTGCCAATCTCGCCATTACTCGCCTGGAACCGAACGTGGCAATTTTGTTCCGGGCTGTCTTGCTTGTATGAAGCGATCGCGCCTGGAGCAAACCCTTTCATCACCGGGCAAGGGCGCGCGAGAGGACGGACTGCTAGTTTGCTAATCGAGTTCGCTTTCCATTGCTGCCACGAAGGCGTTGCGCGTGCTTTCCTGAAATTCAGTGGCGTCCACGCGACCGAGCAGGGCGATCGCGAACACCATGAAACCTGCTTGTGCGGCGAAAACCAGTCCGTACGCCAACACTGGAGCAGAAAACAGTGCATTGCCGAGGTCGAGCAGCATGCCGCCGCAAATTGTTGCCGCGCCACGCGCCAGGGCTTGGGCCAAGCCCCACGCCCCGATGAAGGTACCCGCTGTTTCCGCTGCCGTCAGGTCGAGCATCAGCCCGATCGCCCCATTAGTCGCGATCCCGGCCGAGAATCCGAACAGCAATACTGCCCCCTGCAACACGGGCTGGGAGCGCGTGAAGCCTGCAGCAATCACGATAATGAAGCAGGCAGCGACCAATCCGCAGCCCAGCCGTGTCATCAGCCGTTTACCCAGGTTCGGCGCGATCGCGAAGCCGGCCGCGCTCAGCCCGACCAGAATGCCGATGCCCCAAAACGAATTTAGCTGAGTGGTTTGGGCGATCGTCATGCCGAATACGTCGCCGCCATAGGGTTCGAGCACGGCCTCCTGCATGAACAACCCCACGGTCATAGCAATGAGGAACGTGAAGAAAAAGCCCGTTTGGCGGCTGGAGGTTAACACCTTTAGGGCGCGACCGAGAGTCAAGTCGTCGCCCTCGCTCAGACGCGATCGCAACCGGTAGCGCGAGTACTTCGGCTCGATGCCCAGAGTGCCGGCAAATGCCAGCCCCAGCGCGATTAACGGCACGATCGCGAACAATCCGTTAATCGGCCCCTGCAGCGCCTCAATCGAAGTGACGCTGCCATCAGTTGCCGATTGGATGCGATCCAGAAACTTACTGCCGCCGATGCCCGCTACAACAATGCCCACCATCAGGAACGACCACGCCACGCTAACCACGCGCGATCGTTCGTCCGGTTCGGTGACGTCGACCAAAAGCGTGGCGAAGGGCACGGAACTGGCGTTAACGGCCAAACCGTAAACCCCGAAAATCAGCGCTAAAACGGCCGTCCACCCCGCGATCGGCATCGTCCAAGCCCATTCACCGGCCGCACGTGCACCGTCCACAGACCGAATCGCACCGCCGAGCTGCCAAACAATTTGGATGGCAATGAAGATGAGCGTGCCGTAGGCCGCTGCGCCAAACCACACGTAGCCGCTGCGATGGAGTCCGAAAAGCGGTTTGGCATCCGAAAGCTGACCGAACCAGATTTTGCCTGGCGATGCAAGCAACTGGGGAATTGCAACCAGAGTCGCGGCGATGGTGCCGGGGACGCCCAGCTCGCTAATCAGCACGCGGTTGATAACTGCTAAGGTCAGCACGGCCATCATCCCGATCGCGATTTGGTAGAGCCCCAACCGGATCGTCGTGAGGGCATTAATGCGTGGGGGACGGTCGGCAATCGCGCCGCGATCGAACTCGGTAGTTGTCATCTCTTCGGCCTGCGTGAAGGATCGTTCCTGTCAAATCCTAAAACCAAAATCGCGGCCGTTGCAGTCTCTATTGCTAGACGCACTAAGGCAGATGCAGTCTTCAGGCAATTTGTGCGATGCTCGTTCTCGAGTTAGGGCAAACGCGTGGAGTCAGAGAGGATGTCTAGAAATTGGCGGCGACTGGTGATGGTGCTGCTGGCGTTGTTGCTTGCTGCCGAGTGGGTGCTGCTGGAGGCTACCCCCGCGCTCGCCCAAACTGTTTCTCAGAACTCCGTTACCTACAGCAGCAAAGCTGTCAATTACACGAACGCGGAACTTAAAGGCGAGGATTTGTCGAACAATGACTTTGTCGGTGCCGTATTTGCAGCCGCCGATATGCGTCGTGCCGACTTTAGCGGCTCCGACTTAACCAATGCCATCCTTACGAAGGGCACGCTGTTGGATGCCAACCTTGAAGGAGCAAATCTCACGGGCGCACTGGTCGATCGCGTTACCTTTGACCGCGCCAACCTGCGCAACGTGCTGTTTGTTGAGGCGATCGCCACGCGCACGCGCTTCTTCGACGCCGACATCACGGGCGCAGACTTCACCGATGCAATTCTCGATCGCTACCAAGTAGCTCAGTTGTGCGAGCGCGCCGACGGCATCAATCCGGTGACGGGCGTTCCCACTCGCGTCAGTTTAGGGTGCGGAGATGGGTCCCGTGGTGCTAACGGTGCCGGTGCCAGCAGTCAAGGTGCTGACGGCGGCGATCGCGGTGGTCTATTCGCCGCCGACGGGTGGGGTGCACGCGATCGGCTTTGAGGTCAGGAAAGGGGATGAGAAGGTAGCGACAGTGCCGCCGGTTGACCGCCACGGGTGGGACGATGCGACACTCAACAAATACGTGCAGGAGGCGGACATGGTTATGATTCAGCGCTTTCCCGTGGAGTTGCTGGCGTCGCGGCGGGTGTTACCGGCTGCCGAGTGTCCGGTCCCGCAATGTCCTTTTGTGTCGCCTCGTTGAGGGTGGAGCCGATGTTATTGGTTTCAGTCACGATAACAATCAATGGCGTGACACTATTACATCCGGTACGGGCGGGACGAAGCGGCTGGTTTAGGGGATTGCTACCGTATCTGGCGGCGTTTTTCTGACTTTAGCGTTCTCGGAATCAGCAGCTTTGGCGGTCTTGGAACCAGGACTGTAAGTCGTCGACTCGAGTGAAATCGAGTATTGCCTCGGCGAGGTCTCCCAACTCTTCGGATTTCATGTTGGAAACTTGTTCGCGAAGTTCCGGAGTTACCTCACCAAATTTGTGTATCACCATCCGGAAGATCATATCCTGGCGACCCTCCTGATAAGGCTTGGTTTGTTCGAGCGGCGCGAGTTCCAACATGCGTTTGACCTCTTCTTCGGACAAGTTAGGAAATTTGCGGGTCACGATCGTTGAGACGAGTCGGACGAACTCCCTCCGGCGTTCAGCCGATTCTGAGGAACTCCGCGCACTGGCAACCAGCTCTCGGGCTGTTGCTGCGGCCTTGTTTCGGTTAGCAGCCACCAGTGGCAGGCACTCGCATTCGCGGGAACCGCCTGCTGGTAGCTCGTTAAGATAGATTTGCTTTAGGGTCAGTGCGTCCATTAACTGAGCCTGGGCTGGACGCTCTGTGTCACGGTCGGGATAGATAACTACAACCGCCCAGTTGCGCCTGACTCCATTTTGCACTACCTAGAGTCCGAGTTCGGCAAAGATGCGGCGATATAACCCTTCGTCCACCTGCATCTTTGTTTCAAGCAGAATCAGCGGAATGGTCGGGTCCGGAGAGTTGGGGAGGAATAGTCCATCGAGACGACGTTCGAGAGCCTTCACGACTGGCGCCGAGAACGTATAGCCCATCGGCAAACAAACGTCGAGAAACTCTTCAATAAGGGCGGGAGCAAATGCAAAGAACTCGTAAAAGACTACATCGGTTTTCAACTTTATATTCTCCGCGATCCCGAGCTAGACAGTTTGTTCGAATCCTTTGTGGCTTAGTCCCACGGTGAGAATGGCACAGGTGCAAAACGCGCACTATGCCATGTTCCTAAAACAAAACGGGGTCGAGGAGCAGTCCGACAAACGCTTCGCCCCTCTGGGCAAAATCCTGTTTGAGCACTTCGCGCAGGGCACTGGGGTAGGTATCAGGTAGTTCTTTCGCCAGCTTGGTCAGCGTCTCGGCGTCGAACCAGCGGATGCAACCGCTGCCGTCGATGTCTGGGTCCTCGGTATGACACTCCAGCAACTGCAGCACCTCGCGCCAAACCCCAAGCTCGAGGAGGAACTCGCCGGTAACTGTCTCAAGCGCGCTCGATTCCCCCAGTGACCCGCTCTCGGGTCGGGCGGACAGTTCGGACCAGCTATCGCCGCTCGTTTTCGCCATACCCCGCAGCTTGCGGCGATAGATCCTAAAGTCGGAAGCGTTGGCTAGCAGGGAGAGGACCGCCGCGATCGCTCGACCGCTGGCAGGGGTGAGATCGTGGTTCGCGAGATCGCTCGCCAGCTGCGCGATCGCGTCCTATCTGGCACACTGGGAGCGATCGCGTTAAGTCATCCATGTCGCGCCAACCCCACGACGACCTCGCCAAACAGTTCCTCGCCGACCTCCTCGACCCCCTCGGTCGCGCCACCTCCAGCTTCGACGTCTTCGACGAGACCCGCCAGGTCGATATCTTTTTCGTCCCGGTTTCCCCCTCAGCAGACGCGCCAGCGTTACTGGGCTTGTTCGGTCGTATCGGCACCGTGCCCTGCGCCCTCGAAATCTTCCGCAACGCCCCCGACGACAGCGACATCGAAGACAGCCTGAACAAGCTCTACGGTCTGCGTGCCGACCAGCGCCGACGGGCCGAGCGCGGTGAAGACACGCCCGCAGAACTGCCGCAACTATGGGTTCTCTCGCCCACCCTCTCCGATACCTTTCGCGATCGCTTCAGCGCGACGGCCCGACCCGGCTGGCTACCCGGCATCTACGCCGGGCCTGAAGGCTACCGCATCAACCTCGTCGCCATCCACCAGCTCCCGGCAACGCCCGAAACCCTGATGATGCGCGTGCTGGGTCGCGGGCGAGTACAGCGTGCGGCGATCGAGGAGATTCGCGCGCTACCGGGGTCGCCGACCGTGGCGCGGGTGCTGGAACTGCTTGAAAACTGGCGCTACACCATCGAGGTCCGGCAAAATAGAAACCAGGACGACGAGGAGGTGCTGATGAACTTGTCACCCGCATACTTACGATGGCGTGAAGAGAACCGACAAGAGGCGCGTCAGGAAGGTCGCCAAGAAGGTCGCCAAGAAGGTCTCCAGGAAGGTCGCCGAGAAGGTCGTCAGGCAAACGCGCGAGCAAGCGTAGAGAATCTCATGCGGTTGCGTTACGGCACCCTTGACGACGAATTAGCTCGGGCGGCTACCGCGATCGCGCAGCTTCCAGAGACCGAGCAAGCGCGAGCCCTACTGGCGATCGCCACGCAGACGCGCGACGAGTTCCTGGCACGCTTCAGACGCTAAGCACAATTGCTCGGCACAAGCCCTAATGCCTCACACCCTGGTCGAAGTCCGCATTCTACTGCCACCAGCAGTAGCGCGAACCCCTGGGGGAAGGGGACCAAGCGATCGCACTATCGCCGCCGCCACTCCCACGGCGGCAAGTCCCTCTCAGCAAACACGCCGAGGTTTTGCGATCGCGCCTACGACTCTGCCTCGACAATCTCAGCGCGCTGGGGCAGTTTCCCGAATAGCGCTCGTGGTGCCAGTCCATTCCGGTGGGCAACAACTGAGCGTTAACCGATTCATCCCCAAGGAAAATCTTCGCGACAGTCCGTTCGGATCGGTCCTGCTCGACCTGAGCGATCGCGACCTCCGCCCCGTCAGGCAACAGCGATCTCAGATAGTCCCGCTACGCCACACCGAGGGGCTAGTCTATCTCGGGAGCGTCAATCCCGCAGTACCGTGTCTTCAGCTCCAGCGACCCGCTCGAGAAACGTAACGTGTCGCTGTCCTACAAAGATTCGGTTTTACCTCCCCCCGATCGCGCTTCTGGTGACAGGGCGATCGCACGCGGTTCGCTGACAGGGATCTCGAACTCGACCGGCTCGTGTTGGGGAAACAGTGCAGCTGCGATCGCGCCGAAACACGATGCGGGCAACCAAGGTTTAACACTTATCAGAATCTCCCACCAGGCAGGATAGGCTGACCATCCCTTGCTGCTGCTCATCCAGTTCGGCGACCGACGTTGGGCTTAGCCGAGCGAGAGTTCACAATCGCTGAGCTACTAATGTCACGCGACTTGGCATACATCTCCTCATAGGCGATCGGTGTCAGAGACGCCACGATCTCAATATGAGGAATAAAACTTGAAATAAGACTTGACTTGTTTCGAGATAAAAACTAATATAAACCTCAGTTTGACTCCGAAAGAAGAAGCCTTCTGCAGTTAAACAGAAGGCACTTTTGCTTTCCGCGTACGTACATGTTTGAGCTAAGACGCTATATGAGTAGGATCGCAGTATAGAGGCGCAAAGCCAAGGAGATCGCCAACTGCCTTTGATTGCATTATCAAAAGCTCTTTGGCATCTTCAGTCATTCATTGCATAGCCCAGCTTCGATCGTATGTCAAGTTGTTGATGTCAGAAACCTTTAACGCTTTGGGTTCCTGATAAAGACTGCTTTGTCGGTCGATCGCCTAGCAAGAGTTTTCCAGTTTTTGGTATCGAATCCGCAGGCGTGAAAGGTTGGCATTTCATTTGTGTGAAGCGTCAAATCCTCGCACGCGTGCACGGGTGCTGATTTGTAATTCAATCAAATTAGGAGAGCTTGACATGGCTTCAATTCTTGGGACGGAAGGCGACGATTTCTTGTTCGACAATCCATTTGAAGTCGACATCATCAACGCTTTTGAAGGTAACGATACGATCTTTCTGACCAATGATGGGTTAGACGACACGGTATTCGTTGAAGCGGGCGATGACACCATGTTGATCAACGACCGCACCGGCAACAATCAGATCCATGGTGGAGCCGGTCAAGACACTGTTGACTATTCCGCTCTCGGTGTATCTATCACGCTGAATGCCCAAGGCATCGCCAAGTCAAGTGGCGGTTTTGATTTTCTCGATTCGGTCGAAGTCATTATTGGCGCGACGGGTGCCGGGATCGTTAACACCATCGACGGCTCCCTCCCCCCTATTTTTGGAGGCTTCAATAATTTTGACGTTGACCTCGCCAACGACTCCTTGATTGTCTATGGACTCCCCAGAGGTCCTCTGAGCTTCACCGTCCAGAATTTCTCCAATGTCATTGGCACTCAAAACGATGACACTATAAGGGGTGACATCGATACAAACGAATTCTTTGGCGGCGCAGGGAATGACGTCCTCTATGGAGGCGCAGGGGATGACGTCCTCAATGGCGACACCGGGAATGATGTCCTCTTTGGTGACGCAGGAGATGACCTGCTCAATGGTGGCACGGGGAGGGACGTCCTCTTCGGTGGCGCAGGGAACGACAAACTCATCGGTGGCACGGGGGATGACGTGCTCAATGGTAACGCAGGGGATGACGAACTCTTCGGTGGCACGGGGGATGACGAACTCTTCGGTGGCACGGGGGATGACGTCCTCTTCGGTGGCACGGGGAATGACGTCCTCTTCGGTGGCGCAGGAGCTGACGTCCTCGCTGGTGTTGAGGGCACGGTCGAGACCGATCCCCTGACAGGGGAATTTATATTCGACTTTGGTCCCCTCGGCAGTAACCCCGGCCAAGGCGAGATTGACGAGCTATTCGGTAGTTCAGGACCCGACATCTTCATCTTTGGCGATCTCGCTAGCGGTCCCTTCTACGTTGGTGGTGGGAATACTGACTATGCCTTTATCTTCTTCGATCCGTCTGTTGACACGATGGTCCTCGACCCTAACACTCCTGTTATCGAAATTCCTGGGACGTTGGGCGATCGCGAGTTCTACTGGGATCTAAACTCCAACGGTATCCTCGATAGCGCAGACGATCTGTTCGCCGTTGCGGAACTCCCCAGATAGTCTTAACCGCTTACACCTCAACTCGAAGCGATCCTGCTCGACCTGAGCGATCGCGACCTCCGTCCTGTCCGGTAGTTGCGATCGCAGGTAGTTCCGCGCTGCTACTCAGAGAGGCTGGTTCTACTCGGGCGCGTCAGTCCCGCAGAATCGGATTTTCTCTCCCCAGACCCGTTTGCGACTCGTATCGTATCGCCGTCATCAGCAGAGCTGGGTTTGACCTGCCAAACTTCCCGCGCATTGCTCTGCTGGAGACACTGCGATCGCAAGCGGTCGCTGGCGGGGGTCTCGAACGCGACCGACTCGCGGTTGAAACATAGAGCAGCGGCGATCGCGCCGAAGCACACCACCGGCAACCAACGTTTAACCCTCATCAGCCCCCACTCCCAGAAGGGTTGGTCGACTTGCGCTTTGCCGCTGCTGCCGATCCAGTTCCGCGATCGGCGTTGGCTGTGCCGAGTGAGAGTTCGCAATCGCTGAGCTGCTAATGTCACGCGGCAATGCATCCATCTCCCCCCAGGAGATCGGTGCCCAGATCGTCGCTCTCCTGCAACAGTCAAGTTAGGATCGATTCGGTAAGCACTCGAGGCACCTAGTTTGCACGTCTTATCGATTCCCACCTGGATCGTTCACATCTCCAGCGTCATCGAATGGGCTGCCGCCATCTGGTTCGTGTGGCGCTTTGGCGAGCTAACAGGCGATCGCGACTGGTTTTGGCTGGCGTGGGGCATGCTGCCCGCGCTGGTGAGCGCCATGTGTGCTGTCACTTGGCACTTTTTCGACAATGCTCCCACGCTCTCGTGGCTGGTGACTATGCAAGCAGCCTTCACGGTCGTTGGGAACGTAACCTTGTGTGCGGCGGCCTGGTGGATTTGGCGCGGCACGAGGTCTACTGAGTTGCCTCAATCCCCTGCCAACTTCAACGATTCTGCCGAGCGATCGCTGCATGATGGATCTCCTTAACAAGCAAAACCTCTTTGCGATTTCGCTGTTCCCATACCTTGGGTTCCTCTGGTTTCTGACGCGATCGCGTCGCTTCCCCCGCTTGGCAACGATCGGGTTTTACGTGCTATTGCTATTCGTGTTCGTTACCATTCCAGCTGGCATCTATGCCAAAGTGGCATACCACGACGAACTCGCTAACGTCGACTGGCTGCACGGTTCCGCGGAGGTCTTCCTGTCGGTGTCGAACATTTTTATCGCCCTGGGATTCCGGCAAGCAATGCTTTCTGCTAAGGAAACGCGCTAGCGCTTTTAGGGGTCTTCTACAGCACTCCATTGGCAGTATTTCGCAAAGCAGCCAGTTCCTCCGCGCTCGATGGCGGATCGTAGCCAAGTGCAAACGCTTTGGAACTATCGAGGGCAACATCTGGCGATCGCGGCGCACCAGTGGGAAAATCGCGATAGCTACAGGGTATAGGTTACGCAAACGCTCCATTCCGCGCGCGCTAGCCGACACAGGTTCCAGCCCAGAAACCCGCTTGCTCCGGTTACCAACCGCTTGGCATCGCTCGCTCCCGCCCGTAACATGACCGACGTCAGCTCGACGTCAGTCATGTCAGTATCACCTGCAGACCGGTTCATTCGCGCGGAGTTACGACCGCGATCCGGCTGAGACTTTAGCTGCAGCCCCGGAGAACGGGCAAACTATTCACTCGAAAGTCACCGCCACAAAAACGACTTGGCAGCGACAAATGTTACTTGCTGCATCGAAGAACTCAACCAAACTAAAACATTTACCCAATCCGAGAAAATGTGATGCGAATAGTAGGTGTCAGGTTCGCGAGATGATTCATCATGCCGGGAAAGCTCCACATCGATATCGCTGAGTCCGCTGAAGAACTGCGCTCCCTCCTCCTGTCGACCTCCAACGCCGGAGTCAAAGAAAAGCTGCAGGCTCTCTATTGGCTCAAGTCCGGGTATGCTTCCCAAGCAACCCAGGAGGCGTTCAGAGATGAGTCAGTCAGCCAGCATGTCCCCTCGTCGTGAGACAAGTGCCTAAGTTCGCGCAACCCGACTTTTCAAACAGCCTATAAGCTTTGTGGGGTTTTGTCGGCACAATTTATCACCATACGGGCATTGGGTGCGATCGCGTGCAGCAATCCCATCCACAGGGGCCCTGCAGTCCGGCGGGGATCGCACGTGCAACCGCCTTCATCATGCTAGTTTTGTGGCAGCAGCATTCCCTTCGTCACTAACCCATGAAATTCGCCGATCTCCCACCCGGACCGCCCGCGCCGCGCCTTGTGCAGCAATTGCAGTGGCTTGCCGATCCCTATGGCTACTTCGATCGCACCGCAGCCAAATATGGGAACTGCTTCAGCACCCGTATCGTTCCTGTCGGCGATGTCCCGTGCGTGATATTCGCCGATCCAAGTGCCATTCGGGAGATCTTCGCCCTCGGTCCCGATCGCTGCCTCTCGGGTAGGATCAACAGCTACCTTAGCAATTTCTTTGGCGATAAGTCCATCCTGCTGCTCGACGGCGCACCTCACAAACGCAGGCGCACGCTAGTGATGCCGCCTTTCCACAACAAGCGCATGTGTGCCTATGGCAGTCTTATCTGCCAGATCGCCCGCGACGTCTGCAGCCAATTCAACGCTGGCGATCGCATTGTTGCTCTCCAGCTTATGG
Source organism: Rubidibacter lacunae KORDI 51-2 (assembly GCF_000473895.1). NCBI lineage: Bacteria > Bacillati > Cyanobacteriota > Cyanophyceae > Chroococcales > Aphanothecaceae > Rubidibacter > Rubidibacter lacunae. The sequence continues at coordinate 40,996 of NZ_ASSJ01000003.1, forward strand.
AGACGATTACACTGCGCATCATCATTCGGGCAGTAATTGGGTCGAGCGTCGAACGTGCCGAAACCGAACTGCAGCAGTGGTTAGAAATCACCCGTTCGCCACTGGGAGCTGCCATTCTTTTCTTGCGCTTTCTGCGCCAAGATTTCGGTGCTTGGAGTCCGTGGGGTCAGTTCGTCAGGCAGCGCCATCGCACCCGCAGCATGTTGCAAGCGGAAATCGACGCGCGCCGCCAGCAAGGGAACCTTGGTGGGGAGGATATCTTGACGATGCTGCTCCAAGCGCGCGATGAGGATGGCATGTCCCTAGACGACGAAGAAATTATCGACGAACTGCTATCGTTGTTGTTCGTTGGTCACGAAACATCAGCATCATCGCTAGCATGGGCTTGCTATTGGGCGCATCGCGACCCGTCGGTCCGCACCCAGCTCCTTGCCGAACTACTCGCCCTCGGTCCCGACCCCGAGCCCACCGCGATTGTCCAGGCACCTTACCTAAGTGCCGTCTGCAACGAGGTGCTGCGTATCTGTCCGGTCGTACCATCTGCCTTTCCGCGAATTCTCACTCAACCAGCGACTATCGGCGAGCGCAAGTACCCCACCAGCAGCTTCCTCGTGCCGTGCATTTACTTAGTGCACCGACACCCCGACCTTTATCCCGACCCCGAACAGTTTTCCCCCGAGCGCTTCCTGGACCGAGAGTACGGTCCGAGTGAATTCTTCCCCTTTGGAGGCGGCAGCCGTCGCTGCATCGGCTACGCCCTGGGGCTGACAGAAATGAAACTCGTCCTTGCCATGCTGATGCTTTACGTCAACTTTGAATTAGCCGAACCTCATCCGGTGCAACCCCGACTACGCGGTGTAATGGTAGCACCGGCTACCGGCGTGCGGATGACCGTCCTCAGTCCAACTGGCAACTCCGCCAGGGCAGCTGTCACTAACTAACCAACGCGATTGCCACTATCGAAAAAGGAACTGAAAAATCAGGCGATCGCTTCCCATCTGGCACGCTGGGAGCGATCTTGTTAAGCCATCCATGTCGCGCCAACCCTACGACGACCGCGACAACCAGTTCCTCGCCGACCTCCTCGAACCCCTCGGTCGCGCCACCTCCGGCTTCGACGTCTTCAACGAGACCCGCCAAGTCGATGACTTTTTCGTCCCGATTTCCCCCTCAGCAGACGCGCCGTCGTTGCTGGTTTTTTTCGTTCGCATCGGCACCGCGCCCTTCGCCCTCGAAATCTTCCGCACCCCCCAGACGACAGCGACATCGAAGATAGCTCGAACAAGCTCTACGGTCTGCGTGCCGACTAACGCCGACAGAGCGATCGCGTTGAGGGCACGCCCGCAGAACTGCCCCAGCTCAGGTAAGCTCGCCCACCCTCTCGGATGCCTTTTGCAAACGCTTCGGCGCGAAGGCCCGGCTCGACTGGCTACCCGGCATCTCCGCCGGACCCGAGGGCTACCGCATCAACGTCTAGTGAGTCTGCGTAGGCTCAGAAAAGCAGTCGATGAGTCGCTCGGCAGCATAGCTTTCTTAACGCTCGACTTAAACATCTCGGGTTTTCCCGCTCGACATACTCTACAAACACATGGTTCGCCTGCCTGACGAGACGAAATACACTGACAGATGACAAAAGTGCCTGGAGCCATGCAGGCTCGTGTCGAGATTTCAGGGGTTTCAGGACAAGTGTCCGTCAGCCAGCGAAATACATCTCAATTTTTTTTTGCGTGTGGCGGGCGTCTCCGTAAGCTGCACCAGCGACTTAATACTTCTAGAGGCAAGCTCTCAGGGAAATTTCAGTCGGGCTAAGTAATGTTGATATCGAAATGAGGACGCCCGAGCGAGTGCGGCTCATTAAGCTATAAGGAAGCTTAACGGCGATCGCGCTGGGTTGGCAACCACTCGATCCACATGGTTGTCCCGCATCTTACAACGACACTCCCAGAGACATTAAGAAGACCCGTGATCAATACGTCCGCTGGCCCTAGTGCATTTGTTCCCTTTTCAGAAAAACTCGGCATGCCACTGACCAAGCAGCCGATTTCTATACTCCAAATCAATCTCGGTCGGCACTGTAATCTGGCGTGTACGCACTGTCATGTCGAAGCCGGACCCAAGCGAACAGAAGAACTGTCGCCGGAGATATGCGAGCTGTTAATTACCGCGATCGATCGCTTTCCCCAGATCGAAACGCTCGATCTAACGGGCGGGGCTCCGGAGATGAACTACGGGTTTCGGCCGCTCGTAGAAGCAGCGCGATCGCGGGGGAAAGCAGTTATCGTTCGGTCGAACTTGACAATCTATTTCGTACCCGGCTTTGAAGACTTACCGGAGTATTTCGCCCGACATAAGTTGCGCGTCGTTGCGTCGCTGCCATGTTATCTCAAAGATAACGTCGACAAGCAGCGCGGGTCAGGCGTGTACCACGATTCAATTCGTGCGTTGCAGTGGCTCAACCACCTCGGCTACGGTCGCGATCCCGAGCTGATTTTAGATTTGGTTTACAATCCCCCCGTCCCGATTGCACCGGATGAGTTTCGGCTGCCGCCGCAACAGGCATCGCTCGAGCGAGATTACCAAGCATTCCTCCACGAACACTTTGGAATCGAGTTCGACCGGTTGCTGACAATTACCAATCTCCCAGTTGGCCGCACCCAACAGTTTCTCCAGCGCCGCGCTCTAAACCGGCCCTATCTGCGGTTTCTGGCCGCCAGTTATAACCCCAAGACGGTTGCCGATTTGATGTGTCGTAATGAACTGTCAGTTGACTATCACGGCAACGTCTACGATTGCGACTTCAACCAGATGGAGAACGTCCCCGCGCGCATGGTTGACGGTACACCGCTGACCGTTGCCAAGCTGCTAGAACTCGACGATCTCGATGTTATTCGCGAGGTCCAGACGCGACCTTACTGCTACGGGTGCACGGCGGGTAGCGGCTCGAGCTGCGGTGGCGCCTTAGTCTAACGTGCGGCTCGGGGCACAATACTCGGCTTTGACTCTCGTCATCCCACTCCCGATGTTTGCGTTCCGGAACCTACTGTCCGCATCCACCAGCTCTCAACTCCGAGGAAAACGACGATGGCTGAGGCATCTTCTAGACCGAAGAAAAAGCTCAAGACTTGGGCGAAAATAGCGATCGCTGCCGGTATCGTTGCCGTGTTGATTATCGCGGCTAAGCAATTGGGTATCACGATAGTTATCAACAACGCACTGCAAGGTGCCCTGCAGTGGATTGACAGCTTGGGGCCGTGGGGACCGATCGCATTCGTCTTCATCTACATTGCTGCGGCAGTTTTCTTGATTTCCGGTGCAGCGCTGACGCTGGGAGCGGGCGTGCTCTTTGGCGTAGTGAAAGGCTCGATCGTCGTGTCGGTCGCGGCAACCCTGGGTGCGACAGCAGCGTTTTTGGTCGGGCGCTACCTCGCTCGCGATCGTGTAGCCAAGCAAATCGAGAATCGCCCGAGCTTTAAGGCAATCGACGCCGCCGTTGCCGCAGAAGGCTGGAAGATTGTCGGGTTAACGCGCTTATCGCCGGTGTTTCCCTTCGTGTTCTTGAACTACGCATTTGGCGTAACGCAGGTGAAATTGCGCGACTACTTCTTCGCTTCTTGGATTGGGATGCTGCCGGGAACGGTGATGTACGTTTACATCGGCTCGCTGGCCAAGGATCTCGCAACACTGGGAGCGGCAACGGAAGGCGACCAAACGAGCGTTTTGCGTTGGGCGATCAACATCATCGGCTTCGTTGCCACGGTTGCCGTGACGTTGTATGTCACCAAGGTCGCGCGCAAAGCCCTGGCAAACAAGGTCGAGATCGAACCCTCCAAGTCAGCCACGATCGCCGACGAGAGTTCGGCCGACGCATGAGCGCCGATCGGTTCGAACCGCAACGCGGGCATCGCAGGCGATCGCGCCGTACTTGGCAGCGGTATCTAAGGAATCCGCCAGTTTTGCTGGGATTGGCTTTGTTGGCGGGTTTTGCAACAATTTGTTGCGGCCCGCTAGCATTTTTACTGGCGCCCGACTTTTGGCAAACCTACTTGCAAGAGCCGAGCGGCATAGCGATCGCGAGCTTCGTCCTCGCTCAAGCTTTCCTGACCGTGTTGAACGTTCCGGGTACGCTGCTCGCGATCGCGGGTGGGGTTGCCTTCGGGTTGGCGTGGGGAACGCTGTGGACGAGCCTCGGAGCGATGCTGGGCGCGCTGGCTGCCTTTGGGTTGGCGCGCTATCTGCTCCAGGATTGGGCGCTGCGGCAGTTTGGCGATCGCCCGTTGGTGCAAAAGTTCCGGCACGTCACCCAGCGCTACCCGTGGCGCTGCGTATTGCTCGCACGCCTCTCGCCGCTTTCCCCCTTTACGCTGACAAATTACCTGCTCGGACTCACGCCGATTTCCTGGGGAGCCTACTCACTTGGTACATGCGCGGGCATTTTACCTGGCGTGATGCTCTACACGTGGCTGGGCGTGACGGGTCGCAATGCACTGCAGGGCAAAGGGGCGCTACCGCTGGCGATCGCGGTCGGGCTGCTGCTAATGCTTGCGCTCCTGCCAACTGCGTTTCAACGCCGGTCGAACTAGTGCTGCGTCAAGAAAGATTTTTAGGGTTTCCATCCTCTCGGACCCTTTTCAAATGGAGTTTCCAGAGATCGCCAACCCTAAATCTTGGACGTAATAGAGCAATAGAAGGTATCTGTAAAGAAAAGATGAAGGACATGGAGCGAGCGGGAATTCAGTCAAAACCTTGGAGGCAATCGAGCACCACTACCTCCTCCCATAGCTCGTAAACCCTACGCAACCGATTTGACTGACGCCCTGTGGGAACTGATTTCCCCCCTTGCTCCCACCCGCCCAGTCAGGTTCTGGACGCGTTCGTCAACGCACCGTGGACCTCAGAGAAATCACTTAGGCCATCCTCTGCTGGCTGCTTAGCGGCTGAGTTTGGGAGTTACTCCCCCACGACTTCCCGCCCGATCAAACCGTCTATGGTTACCGGCGTCGTTGGCAGTGCCAGCGCACCTGGCAACAAACTCACGGCCAAAGAAGCAACCAGGTCCGATGCCGCGCTCGACTTAACGAGATTCCGAACGCGGGCTGGCTCGATATCCAATCAGGGAAGACAATTGACGTGGGTGAGGCAGAACCGGGCTGTGACGGGGAAAAAATTCTATGGTCGGAAGCGACACCTGTTGGTGAATTTTCTGGACTCTGCCCTAATAGCCATGGTGAATGCAGGGAATCAAGCTGATTTAACGACAGCACGTCAGATGGTATAGCCCCGCTCGGTGAAATGAGGTACCCAAGAAAGACAGAGGTTTTTATTTGTGTGGCTTGCAGTGTACCCCACCTATTTCCAGCTCTCAATATCAAACTTCCCAAAAACTTGAGGCTCGGACCGGGCTTACTAAAATGAAAGCCGTCCTTCGCGTCAGCACGGCTCACCGAGGACTTTAATTTATTCCAAGATCAAAAAACAGCATGCATTTCCAGCGGGGTATCTATCATAACTTGTCGGCGATCGCAAGACGTTCGCAGTCCAAATCTACCAGGACACTATCCGAGTCAAATTGCATCAATTTCTGGAGTGGCTTCATCTGAAGATTCAAGTAAGGTAAGCAATT